>NZ_SMLA01000001.1:0-265907 GCF_004349225.1 Saccharopolyspora karakumensis | reverse complement strand
GGACGCCTCCTCGGCTGCGGGTTCGGCGGCGGCGGGAGCGGGAGCGGCGGGCGGCGCCGCGGGAGGAGCCGCCGGAGCGGGCGCCGCAGGCGGTGCGGCCGGTGGCGCCGCCGGGGGTGCGGGAGCCGGTGCCGGCGCGGGTGGTTCCGCGGCGGGCGCCGCCGCAGGTGCCTGCGCGACCGGGATGGACTGGTCGGCCCCCGAGGTCATGGCCACCGCGATCGCGGCCGCCAGCACGGCGGAGGCGACACCGGCGGTCACCGCCTGGCGAGGACCCGAGCTGGCCGCGTCCCCGGCGGCCGCACCGGCGCCACCGGCGGCGCCACCGGTGACGAGCGCACCGGCGGCGGTGCCGCCGGAGGACGCCGCGGCGAGGTAGCCGGTGGCGGTGACGCCCAGGACCAGCGGCGCGATGATGACCCGCAGCGCGCCGTTGACGTCGGCGAGCTCGGCCGCCAGCGCCCGGCACCGGTCGCAGGTGTCCAGATGGGTCTCGACCTGCGCGGTCTCGCGCTTGGACAGCCCGCCCCGGGTCCAGGCGCCCAGCTTGTCGACGGCGGCCCGGCACTGCTCCACACCGGAGCCGGTGGCTTCCAGCTGACCGAGGTGGACCTGCAGGTAGGCCTGCCGGAGCCCTTCCCTGGCGCGGTAGGCCAGCGCGGACACGCCGTTGGGCGTCAGCCCGAGCAGCGGGGCGACCTCGGCGGGCGACTGCCCTTCGATCTCGACGTGCCAGAGCACGGTCTGCCAGCGCTCCGGCAGCCGGGAGAACGCCTGCGCGGCGAGGGTGCGCTCCAACCCGTCGACGGCGGTGTCGGTGAACGGCACGCTGACGTCGGCGCCGGAGACCTCGGCGACGTCGTCGGCCAGCTGCACCTTGCGCTCGCGCCGGGTGCGGTCGTAGGCGCAGTGCCGCAGCGCGGTCAGCAGGTAGGCGCGGAAAGCCGTGGTGGGACCGCGTCCTTCGCGCAGCGCGTCGAGGACCTTGGCGAACGCCTCGGAGACGAGGTCGTCGGCCTCGGCCGCGGACTTGGCGACCTGGCGGGCCATGTTGTAGGCCGCCGCCACGTGCCGCTCGTAGAGCTCGCCGTAGGCCTGCGACGAACCGCCGCGAACCTCTTCCAGGAGCTCACCGTCGCTGGGGCTCTCGACTTCCGCTGGAACAGTCGCCACGCCGCACCTTCCTCCCCGCAGGGGGCATGTCCTCGTCAGTCCTACCTGGAAGCTCGGTTGGCGAAAACCACCTGGTGTGGAATTCGCCGAACATTGTGATCCGAATCGTATGGGCAAAGCCAGCGAGTCCACCGTCATGGGCGACCGCCTGCTTCGTCTCGCTCACGTGTAGGCCCAATGGGGAGGGACGTTGAGCATGCGGGACTGGCCACTGAGGTGTGACGCGTCGGCAGTGCGGACGCTGGAGCGAGCGGTGCGCTCGCGCTGGCGGACGGCGAGCCTAGCAGCGGGGTGGCCGTTCCCCAGCGATTGGGAGGTTCCGGCCGTGGACGCCGTGTGCGCGGCCGTCGTGTCGGGCGACGACCTGTCCGATCCGCTGGCGGAACTGGGCGCGTCGCGCGCGGAATCCGGCGTGGGGCTGTCCGGAACGCTGCAGGACCTCGCCGCCCTGCACGCCGTGGCGGGCGAGGACTCCGACGGGCTGGTCTCGGCCGACCCGGACGCGGTGCCCGCCTCGCTGATCCGGATCACGGCGTTGGGCTGGGCGGACGCGGTCAGCGGCATGGCGGTCGGTCGCGAGGTCGAGGACCCGCTGACCGGGCTCAACACCGCCGCCTACCTGCGCACCCGGCTGCACGAGGTCTACCGGGAGGCGAGCTCGCGGGACTCCACCGCCGACGAGGACTACGCGCTGATCACCGTGATGCTGGGCGTGTCCACCGACGGCTACCCGCGGATGGTCGCGATGGTGCTCATCGCCGACGTGCTGCGCGCGGTCTTCGACGCGGGCGAGACCACGGCGCTGCTGCGCGCGGCCACGGTGGCGATCCTCGCCCCGCGCACGCCGCAGCTGCGCAACCGCTGCCAGCAGGCGCAATGGATGATCGAGAACCGGCTGGCCGCGGACCCGGCGCTGCGCGACTGCGGCCAGATCCGGTTCCAGGAGGAGACGCTGCCGGGCGATCACGCGGAGGTGTGCCGGTTGCTCGCCGCGTTGTGACGGGTGTGAACCAGGTCGCGCTAGCCCGTCCCGGTGCAGGTGTGAGGGGTGCGCCGCCTTACGCTGGACGGGTGGACCAGCGCACCGGAACCCCAGTTGTCGGCATGATCGGCGGTGGCCAGCTCGCCCGGATGACGCACCAGGCGGCGATTCCGCTCGGGCAGTCGCTGAAGGTGCTGGCGAACTCCGCGGACGAGTCCGCTGCGCTGGTGGCCTCGAACGTCGAGTTCGGCCACCACACCGATCTGGAGGCGCTGAAGACCTTCGCCCAGGGCTGCGACGTGGTCACCTTCGACCACGAGCACGTTCCCGGTGATCACCTCCGCGCGCTGGAGGCCGCCGGCGTGTCGGTGCAGCCGCGCCCCGACGCGCTGCTGCACGCCCAGGACAAGCTGGTGATGCGCCGCAAGCTCGCCGAACTGGGGCTGCCGGTGCCGTCGTTCGCCGAGATCACCTCGGTCGACGACGTGCTGAAGTTCGGTGCCGAGCACGGCTTCCCGTGCGTGCTCAAGACCGCTCGCGGCGGCTACGACGGTCGCGGCGTGTGGGTGCTCGACTCCGCCGAGGACGCCGAGCGCACCGTCTCCGAGCTGCTCGACGGCGGCGCACCGCTGCTGGCCGAGCAGCGGGTGCCGCTGCGCCGCGAACTGGCCGCGCTGGTCGCGCGCTCGCCGTTCGGGCAGGGCGCGGTGTGGCCGCTGGTGGAGACCGTGCAGGAGGACGGCATCTGCGTGCAGGTGCTGGCACCGGCCCCGGACGCCTCGCCGGAGCTGATCGAGCGGGCCCAGGACATCGCCCTCAACGTCGCCGAGTCGCTGGGCGTCACCGGCGTGCTGGCGGTGGAGCTGTTCGAGACCGCCGACGGCCTGGTGATCAACGAGCTGGCGATGCGCCCGCACAACTCCGGGCACTGGACCATCGAGGGTTCCCGCACCTCCCAGTTCGAGCAGCACCTGCGCTCGGTCCTCGACTACCCGCTGGGCAGCACCGAGCAGACCGCGCCCGCCGTGGTGATGGCGAACCTGCTGGGCGCCGAGGTCGAGCCGACGATGAGCGTCGACGAGCGGCTGCACCACCTGTTCGCCCGCTACCCGCACGCCAAGGTGCACCTCTACGGCAAGAGCGAGCGCCCTGGCCGCAAGCTGGGCCACATCACGGTTCTCGGCGACGACATGGCCGAGGTCCGCGAGCAGGCACGGCTGGCGGCGCACTGGCTCTCCGCGGGTGAGTGGCTCGACGGCCACGAAATCCACTGACGTCCAGCAGTTTTCGACATTCCAGGAGGTCCGCGTGAGTGAGCAGCCGCTCGTTGGCGTGATCATGGGCAGCGACTCCGACTGGCCGGTGATGCAGGCGGCCGGTGACGCGCTCGCCGAGTTCGACGTCCCCTTCGAGGTCGGCGTCTACTCCGCGCACCGCACGCCGCAGCGGATGCTCGACTACGCGCGCGAGGCCGCCGACCGCGGGATCCGCGTGATCATCGCGGGCGCGGGCGGCGCCGCGCACCTGCCGGGCATGGTCGCCTCGGCCACGGTGCTGCCGGTGATCGGCGTCCCGGTGCCCCTGAAGCACCTGGACGGCATGGACTCCCTGCTCTCCATCGTCCAGATGCCCGCGGGAGTCCCGGTCGCCACGGTCTCGGTCGGCGGAGCCCGCAACGCGGGCCTCCTCGCGGTCCGCACCCTCGCCACCGACTCCGGAGACCTGGGCACCCGCCTCCGCCACCAGATGGCGACCTTCCAAGCGGACCTCGAAACCCTGGTCCACGAAAAGCACACAGCCCTCCAGGCAAAGGCCGACCAGTCCTGACCCGCGCCCAAGCGCAACCAACCCCACCTCCGCATCCGACCGGATTACGGCGGTATTCGGGTACCTGATTACGGCGGTTCTCCGGGTTCGGACGACGGCAGCGGGTCGGGTATCCGGATTACGGCCGTTCTCAGGTGCCTGATTGCGGCGGTAATCGGGGTGCCCGTGAAGGTGTTGTGGTGCTGGGGTCAGCCGAGTTGGTTGACCATGACTGCTTCCTGGGCTGTGCCGATGGGGCCCTCGGTGTCGTAGAGGCGGGCGTGGGCGGTGCCGATCCCGGTGAGTTGGACGTCTCGTCGCATCTCCATGCCGAGCCACTCGCCGCGCATCTCGCGGTGCAGGTAGATCGAGACGTCGGTGTTGATCCAGGGGCCGAACAGTTCGCCGACCGGGCTGGCGGCGCTGATCGCGTCGGCGAGGATCGCCACGTGCGACAGCGGGCTGAGGGGTTCACCCGGCAGCAGCGGCAGCGGCATCCGCATCCACGCGCGGCTGACGCCGGTGGCCGACTGGTCGGCGATCCAGCGCACCTGCATCACGTCGTGCACTCCCCAGCGCAGCCCCAGCTCCGGTGGGAGCAGCGTGAGGTCCGCCAGGCCGTCGGGACCGGCGAACGGCACCGAGGAGTCGGGCGCGGGGCCGTCTAGGTCGGAGCGTCGCAGCAGGTGGGCGGTGGCGTTGGTGTGCAGCCGGCCGTCGATGTGCAGGCCGGCCTGCGCCACCTGGAGCCGCTTGCCGGTGCGCAGCGGACGCACCTCGATCGACAGCGGGACCCGCGGCACCGGGCGCATCAGGTCCACGGTGAGCCTGGCGACGAACAGGTCCGGGTCGTCGTTGGCCGCTTCGATGGCGCGGGCGATCAGGCCCGCGATCGGGCCACCCCCGGTCAGCTCGCCCCAGGGGTTCCCGGACGCCTCGTTCGGCACGAAGAGCTCGCCCTCGGTGCGGAAGAGTGACTGCGCAGCACGCATCCCTCGATGTTACCCACGAGTAGGTAACTGATGCGGGCCTTGTGTGAGAGGCCTCTCAGAGCCCGAGTTCGACGGTCGTGCGCTCGTCGGCGCGTCGCTTGTCGAGCTTGGCGAGGTCCGGGTTGGTGCAGTGCACGAGCGCGGCCTCCGCGGCGAGCACCGCGAGCAGTCCGTCCACGACGCCGTCGGGCAACGTCCAGTCCACGGTGGACAGGACCCGGTCGTCGCGGCCGATTCCCAGCTCGCCCGCGCGGCGCTTCGCCAGCTCCAGCACCTCGTCCACCGACTTGCCCAGCAGTGCGGGCGAATCCCCGGCGACGGGCGTGATCGGGCTGAAGTCGTCCCCGTGCACGCGGATGTCGGAGACGTAATCCACGGCGTCGGCGGGCAGGTCGCGAACCGGCGCCCCCATCGGGTCCAGGCCGACGGCGGCCACCACGTGCGCGCCTTCGCCGCGCGCGAGGTCGGCGGCCGGGACGAACGCGACCTCGGCGCCCGCGGGCTCGTCGGTCACGTGCGCACCCGCCCACCAGGCGCCCAGCAGCACGCCGACCGTCTGCCAGTGCGCGGGCAGCGACACCGAGACCGGGGTTTCCGGCTCCAGGTCGATCTCGTCCACCAGCCAGTTCGCCGTCTTGGCCGCCCAGTTCGCGGTGGTGGCTCGGGAGAGCTCGATGCGAGCACCGGTGGCGTCGTCGTAGTGCGTGATCAGCGGTTTGGGTGCGCCGCTCGTCAGCAGCGGGCCGAGAAGTGCCTGGGTGACGCTCATGCGCGCAGCCTAACCGGCTAGTTCACGCAGGGAACGTCGCCGTCGGAGGTGATCGGTCGTTGCCGGGCGGTCCCGTCCAAGCGCAGGCCCGGTTTCGGGGCCAGGCCGGGCGCGTTGGCGGACAGGCCGGCGAAGAACCGCTGCACGGCAGCCCGGTCGATGGAGACGATGCTCTGACCTCGCTCGTCGCGAGCACCCGCGCTGAGCACCGGCATCGTCACGAAGTTGACGCGTCCCGCGGCGATCTGCTGCATCTGCTGCACGAAACCCAGCGCGTCCCAGTCCTCGTCGAGCTCGACCGTGCGCTGGGTGGCCGCGGTCAGGTCGTTGACCATCGCGGGATCGGTGAGCGTGCCGGTCGAGAGCACCTTGTTCGCCAACGCCGCCATGAACACCTGCTGACGCACGATGCGGTCCAGGTCGCCGCGCGGCAGGCCGTGCCGCTGGCGGACGAACGACAGCGCGTCCCCGCCGGTGATGGTGTGCCGTCCGGCGCTGAAGTCGGCCCCGGAATCCTTGTCGCTGGTCGCGTTGTTGAGGCACACCTCGACACCGCCGACGGCGTCGGTGAGCTCGAAGAACCCGAGCAGGTTGATCTCGGCGTAGTGGTCGATGCGCATGCCGGTGAGCGTCTGCACGGTCTGCACCAGCGCGCGCTGCCCGGCGACCTTCGAGCGGTGGTCGACCTCGACGGCCGGCAGGTTCTGGCCTTCCAGCTCGTCGGCCGCGGCCTTCTTGGTGAGCCCGTACACCGTGTTGATCTTGTCGGGGGCCCCGGAGGGCGTCTCGGTGTAGGTGTCGCGCGGGATGGACACCGCGGTCGGGGCCGCGCCGCTGTGCGGTACGCGGATGAGCACCAGGCTGTCGGTGTTGAGCCCACCGGTGGCCTCGGTGCGCAACTGCTTGAGGACCTTCAGCGGCAGCGGATTGCCTTGCGCGTCGGTGCGGCTGTCGCTGCCGACCAGCAGCACATCGGTGGCCCCGTCGTCCGGCGGGGGAGCGTGCGGCACCTCGGCGAGCACCTTCGCGGAGCTGACCTCGCTGAGCCGGTCGATGACGAACCAGCCGACGGCGCTGAGCCCCAGCACGACGACCGACGCGAACGCCACCACGCTCCGTCCCGCGATCCGCGCCGCTGAGCGAGATCGGCCGGACGAAGCGACTTCGGGGTCGTCCGGCTCGGGGTGCTCATGCCCCTGATCCGGTTCGTCCACCGAGCCCTCCCCCTGGGTTTGTGTCGATGATTCACAGTAAACCGCCGAGGATCATGCTCAAAAGCCGGAGGAGGGGAACCTTTCGGTCACGTCGTGAGGGGAATGTCTCGGTCGGGAGGAGGGGAACCTTTCGCTCACTTCATGAGGGGAACCTCTGGGTTGGGGGAGGGAACCTTGTGGTCATCGTGGGAGCTCTTCGGTCACGAGGAAGGGAACTTTCCGCTCACTTCCCGGGAGGCTCCCTGGGGCGTGAGGTGGGGAACCTTTCGCTCACCTCGTGAAGGGCTGCTGAACGCGGCGAAGCCCGCGCCGGTGCAGCGCGGGCTTCGGGTGGCCGTGGGGTCGGTCAGAACAGGACGCCCTGGGCCGAGGGCTGGAGGGTGCCGACCTGCAGGCTCTTCAGCGGGATCTCGGTGACCGGCTCGTTGTTCAGGCCGTTGACGGGGGCGTTGACCGAGCCGCTCATGTCGGCGGGGCTGGCGATGAAACCGCTGGTGACGTAGGTGTTCGAGTCGCCCCTGTCGCCCAGTTCGGCGTGGACGCCGGCGAAAGCGGTCCGGCCCGGCTCGAGGGTGATGTCCTGCGGTCCGCCCGGGATCTCGACGTTCTCACCGGCAACTTCCTCGATCGGCTCGTTGGCCATGTTGGTGGGGGTCAGGTTCACCCAGCCGCCGAGCTCGCACGCCTCGTCCGAGGTGTTGGTCATGGTCAGCAGGTACTGGTTCGGGTTGGGCTGGGCCTGCAGCTTGATCTGGAAGTCCGTCGCCGAGCAGTGGGACGCGGAGACGTCATCGCCCTGCGCGGTGCCGAGTCCGGCGGCGTTGACGGCCTGCGGACCGGAGTTGGACAGCCCGGCCGGCGAGTTCGTCGCGGCCTGGCCGCTGCACCCGGCGATCAGCAGAGTTCCGCCGAGAAGTGCGGTCGCGGCACCGACGGTGCGAATTCGCTTCAGCATGGTTGGGTCCTTCCCCAGAGCGCTACCGGTTTTTCTCACCCGCTTTTGCTTCGTAGGACGTGCCGGTCCCGGCCCGGTTGCTCCGCGCGGGAAAGGAATTCGAGCAAGTCGCTGACCTGCCCACTTGTTGGCCCAGGGCGGTTTTGGGTCACTGTTCGCGCTTTCGGGGGGATCCCTTGGGGGTTGTCCCCCATATCCGAAGCGCGATGTGCTCGATTCCGGATCAGCGTGCATGAGGCGGGCGTCGCGAAATGACGAGAAAAGGACGGCCCTCAATTGCGATACGGCGCTCGGCCTCGCGCAGGCCGACCGCACGTTGGAAGAGCGACCAGGAAGCGGTCGGTGGATCCAGCCCTTCACAGCAGGAGCATGGGAGCTTTCCTGTCATCTGCTGGTGACAGGAAAGCTCCCATGCTGCTTGGCGGTGTCGGCGGTGACAGGAAAGTTCCCATGCACCTCAGTCGATGCAGGGGACCCCGTCGGCGGTGATGGGGCTGTTGCCGGTGTCCGCCTGGGTGCGCAGCGGTGCGGCCTTGTTCAGGCCGTCGAGGCGGAGGGTGGGGGCGCCGGTGAAGTTCGACTTGCCGGGGCCCTTGTAGTCCTTGCCGATGTAGACCTCGACGCTGCCCGCGGTCAGGTTGGGGCTGACCTCGGTGGGCAGGCCGCCGAGGGACTCGGCGACCATCTTGCCGACGTCCTGCTCGCCGTTGGCGTAGTAGACGACCGAGGAGCTGCGGGTCTCGGAGTTGGAGCTGCTGCCTTCCTGGAATCCCTGACTGGTCAGCTCCTCCAGCACGTTGGCGGCCAGCCCGCTGATGCCGGAGGCGTTGTAGACGCTGGTGGTGATCTTGGTCGGGGACTTCAGGGTCGCCAGCTTCTGCGCGCGCTGCTGCGGGGGCAGGAGCAGGTCGGCCGCGAACTGCTTGCTCTCGGCGATGTTGAGCGTGACGTCCTCCTGGCCGGACTCGCCGACCAGGTGCACCGGGGCGCTGTAGAACTGCACGTTGCCGCCGGCGATGCCCTGCATCTGCTCGGCGAAGCCGAGGATGTCGCTGGCCAGCGCGGGGTCCAGGGTCACCGACTTGTTGATCGCGTCGATCAGGGCGCTGAGCTTCGCCGGGTTGGCCAGGGTGCCGGAGGACAGGATCCGGTGGGCGAGCGCGGACATGAACACCTGCTGGCGCTTGCCGCGGGAGAGCTCGTTGAGCAGGCCGTGGCGCTGCCGCACGAAGGCGAGCGCGTCAGCGCCCTGGATCGTCTGCACGCCCTTCTTGAAGTTCGCGCCGGAGTAGCTGTCCTTGGTCGCCTCGTTGAGGCAGACCTCGACGCCACCGACGGCCTTGGTGATCTCGTAGAACCCGAGCAGGTTGACCTCGGCGTAGTGGTCGATGCTGACGCCGGTGAGCTTCTCTATGGTCGTCAGCAGCGCCTGCTTGCCGGCCAGCCGCGACTTCTCGTCGAGCTCCTTGGGGTCGGTGACGCCTTCGTCCTGCAGCTTGGCGCGCTCGGCGTCCTTGCCGCGGTTCATGGTCTCGGTGAGCTTGTGCTTGTCCTCGCCGATGCCGCTGTTGACCATGGTGTCGCGGGGGAAGGACATGGCGCTGGCGCTGTGACCGCCGTTGGGGATGCGCACCAGGATCATGGCGTCCGTGAGGTCGCCGCCCTCCTGCGTGGTGTGCAGCTCCTGCAGGATCTGCTTGGGCAGCGGGTTGCCCTGCGCGTCGGTGCGGCTGTCGTTGCCGATCAGCAGGATGTCGGTGGCCCCGTCGGGGGCGCTGAACCCGCTGCCGATGACGTCGGCGGTGCCGGTGCCGCCCGCTCCTGGCCGGAACATCGCCCAGGCGAAGCCGGTGATGCACAGGACGATCACCGACAGCAGGGCGGTGAGGGTGCGGGCGCCGTTGCGGGTGGTCTTCCGCTGCCAGAAGCCGCCTCTGCTCCAGACGTCGTCGGGATGCAAGTCGGCGTCACCGGTTCGAGCGGATTGCCTCGCCGCAGCCTTACTCTGAGCAGTCGCTGAGCTGCTCCTCGCAGCACCCGCGGAGCCGGTCTTCGCAGCGCCTGCCGCAGCGGTGCGACGAGCACCCTGCGGTCGGCCGGCAGGAGCGCCGGAGCGGGTCGGTCCGCCTCCGGGGCCACGTGGCGGAACACCTCTTCCGGGCCGCCCATCAGGGCTCCCGGGCCGCCTCGGCCGGTCGTCCACGCGATTCCTCCTTGGGGGCTGCGGGGGCGAGCGTTACACCTACACGAGTGATATTGCCCGACTTCTCGAAGAAGGCTAACGGTGATCCACTCGAAGCATGACGGGTCCCTCGAGATCCGGTGATCTCACTCATAAGGGTGAACCACGTCTGTGACAGTACGTAACTTGGGAGTCGATGGGGTCGAGCATCGGCGCATGTCAGACTGCCCATCGCGGGCGGTGCGCCTACTGCCCGCGCAGGACGAGGAAGAGGCGGAATGCGGATTCTGGTCACCGGTGGGGCCGGCTTCATCGGCTCGCACTACGTCAGGCAGCTGCTCAGCGGGGCTTATCCGGCCTTCAGCGGTGCCGAAGTGATCGTGCTGGACAAGCTGACCTACGCGGGCAACGAGGCGAACCTGGCAGAGGTGGCCGACGACCCCCGGCTGCGGTTCGTGCGCGGCGACATCTGCGACCGCGACCTGCTCGGCGAGGTCATGACCAGCGTCGACGTGGTCGTGCACTTCGCCGCGGAAACCCACGTGGACCGTTCCATCACCGGCTCCGACGCCTTCGTGGTGACCAACGTGGTGGGAACCAACGCGCTGCTGCAGGCCGCGCTGGAAGCCGGTGTGGGCAAGTTCGTCCACGTCTCCACCGACGAGGTCTACGGCTCGATCGAGACCGGTTCGTGGCCGGAAGATCATCTTCTCGAGCCCAATTCGCCATATTCGGCGGCCAAAGCGGGCTCCGATCTGCTGGCGCGCGCCTACCACCGCACGCACGGGCTGTCGGTGTGCATCACGCGGTGCTCGAACAACTACGGCCCGTACCAGTTCCCGGAGAAGGTGCTGCCGCTGTTCATCACGAACCTGATGGACGGGCGCAAGGTTCCCCTCTACGGCGACGGCATGAACGTGCGCGACTGGCTGCACGTCGGCGATCACTGCCGAGGCATCCAGCTCGTCGCCGAGTCCGGGACGCCGGGCGAGATCTACAACATCGGCGGCGGTACCGAGCTGACCAACCGGGAGCTGACCGAACGGCTGCTCGCCGAGTTCGGACTGGACTTCTCGATGGTCGAACCCGTCGAGGACCGCAAGGGCCACGACCGCCGCTACTCGGTCGACCACACCAAGATCGCCGAGCTCGGTTACGCCCCGCAGATCGACTTCGAGGCCGGGCTGCGCGACACCATCGCCTGGTACCGGCAGAACCGGTCGTGGTGGGAGCCGCTGAAGGAGCGCGCGGGGGTGGCCCGATGACCCGGTTGGCGGTGCTCGTCCCGGGCGGCAAGGGCCAGGTCGGCTCCGAGCTGTCGGCGATCCTCGACGCCCGGCGCGAGAACCTGGTGCACGCACCGGGATCGGCCGAGCTCGACATCACCGACCCCGAATCCGTGCGCGACGCCGTCGAATCGCTCGCCCAAGCCGCCCGGGACGCCGAACTCCGCCCGGTCGTGATCAACACCGCCGCCTACACCGCGGTGGACGCGGCCGAATCCGATCCCGAAGGGGCGCACCGGGTCAACGTCGAAGGCCCTGCCGCGCTCGCCGCGGCGTGCCGGGACGGCGGGCTGCCGCTGCTGCACGTGTCCACCGACTACGTCTTCCCCGGCGACGCCGACCGCCCCTACGAGCCGGGCGACGAGACCGGGCCGCGCACCGTCTACGGCCGCACCAAGCTCGAAGGGGAGCAGGCGGTGCTGGAATCGGGTGCGAGCGCGTGGATCGTGCGCACCGCCTGGGTCTACGGCGCCCACGGCGGGAACTTCGTCAAGACCATGGCCCGGCTGGCGGCCCAGCGCGACGAGCTGTCCGTCGTGGACGACCAGATCGGCTCGCCCACCTGGGCCGCGGACCTGGCTCGCGGCCTGCTGGAGCTCGCCGAACCCGTCGCCACCGGAACCGGCCCGCAGCAGCGGGTGCTGCACTGCACCAACACCGGGTCCACGAGCTGGTTCGGGTTCGCCCGCGCCATCTTCGCCGAACTGGGCCTCGACCCGAACCGGGTGAACGCCTGCACCAGCGCCGACTACCCGACCCGGACCCCGCGCCCGACCTACTCGGTGCTGTCCGGGAAGGCCTGGGAGCGCGCGGGTCTGACACCGCTGCGACCCTGGCAGGACGCGCTGAAGGAAGCCTTCACCACCAGCGGGGACGCTTTCCGCCACCGCGGATGAGCGGAAGGTTCCCTACGCCGCGGCGCGCAGGTAGGCGGCGTGGGTCCGGCTCGCGCAGTGCTGCCAGCTGAAGCTCTTCGCGTGCGCGCGACCGGCCTCGGCATCCGGCGGATCGGCCAGCGCGCGGCGCAACGCCTCGCGCAGCGCGGCCGGGTCCTCGGCCGGTGCGAAGACCGCGTGCGAAGCGGCGACCTCGCGCAGCGCCGGGAGGTCCGAGCACACCACCGGCACCCCGCACGCCAGCGCCTCCAGCACCGGCAACCCGAAGCCCTCGTCGCGCGAGGGCAGCACCAGCGCGCTCGCCCCGGCCACCAGGCCGCGCAACCGCTCGTCGGTGAGATAACCGGTGCGGATCACCCCGTCGGCCTCACCGGCCGTGCCCGGCCCCGCGATGACCAGCGGTGGGAGATCCGGTGCGAGAGCCGACCGCAGCACGTCGAGCCCCTTGCGCGGGCCCTCCGCACCGACGAACAGCAGGTACTCGGGAGGTATCCGATCACCTGAGACCGGGACCGCGGAGAACCACTCGGGATCGACGCCCAAGGGCGTCACCGCGAGCTTCTCCGGTGAGACGTCCAGGCGTTCGGCGACCCGGTCGGCCATCGCCGCCGTCGGCGTGCACACCACGCGCGCCCGCTGCGCCGAAAGCCGCACCAGCGCGGGCAGGTCCTCGTCGGCCAGCGAAGGATCGTCCAGGAACGCCAGGTCGTGCACCGTCACCACACCCGCCGCGCGCACCGACGGCGGCAGCACGAAGTTCGTCCCGTGCACCACGTCGACGGTCCCGGACAGCAGCTCCACCGGCGGGAAACGCCCACCCCGCCACAACATCCGCAGCGCGCGAGCCGGAATCGGCGGCCCCACCACGTGCGTCCCAGCCGGTGCCTCGGTGCGCAACCGACGCCACCCCCGGGTGCTGAAGCCGATCAACCGGACGTCCACATCGGACGCCAGCGCCGCCACCAGCGACGCCGTGTAGCGGCCGATGCCGGTGCGCGGCCCCAGCAGCGGTGTGGCGTCGAGCAGAATCCGCAGGTCAGCGGCCACGGAGCCGTTCCCCGGCGATGCGCCGCAACCGGCCGGTCGCGCGCTTGGCGACCTCGGCGGGACCACCGGCGTCGAGGTACTCCCGCAGCAGCGACAGATCCCGGCGGACCGTCTCCACCCGTCCCGACTGCGCGGTGCGCACCAGCGGCGCGGCGGCGGTGAGCCGGTCGGCGGCCGGACGCGGATCGCGGCAGAACGAGGTCAGCGGCGAGAGCACCGCCTCCCAGGTGAAGCGCTCGCGCACCGGCTCGATCCGGCGACGGCACTCGGCGGCGAACTCCTCGTCGTAGAGGACCTTCTCCAACGCGTCGGCGAGCGCCTCGGGGTCCTCCGCCGGCACCACGACGCCGATGCCCTCGCTGCGCACCAGGTCGGCGAACGAATCACCGTCGGTGGTGATCACCGGCAGCCCCGACCACAGGTAGTCCAGCACCCGCGTGCGGAACGCGAAGGTCGTCTCCACGTGCTCGAAGTGCGTGGTGACACCGCAGTCGGCGTCCAGCAGGAAGTTCTGCCGCTCCTGGTAGGGAACCCAGGTCTCGTTGAAGAACACGAACTTGTCGGTCAGGCCGAGCCGCTGCGACAGCGCCCGCGTCTGCCCGGCCATGCCCATCTCCGGCACGTCCGGGTTCGGGTGCTTCATGCCCAAGAAGAACAACCGCACATCGCTCCGCCGCTGCGCCAGCCGGTCGACCGCGCGCAGCAGGGTCAGCGGGTCGAACCAGCTGTAGACGCCACCCGCCCACAGCACGACCTTGTCGTCGGCCGAGATCCCCGGTCTGGTGCCCTTGATCGCGGGCGCGGTGCGACGCGGAGCCACCGACGGCAACCCGAACGGAACCACCGACAGCAGGGACCGCACCGTCGGATCGTTGTCGTAGAGCCCCGGCGTCAACCGGCCCAGCGAGGCGAGGTGCCCGAGCCAGAAGTGCCGCTGGCGCTCCGAGGCGCACAGGAAGAAGTCGCCGCGCTCCAGCTGCGTGTTGAGCACCTTGGTGACCCCGGCGAGGTCCTTCGCGCGGCGCTCGTCGTCGGAATCCCGGCCCTGCTCCAGCAGTTCCAAGTGCATCGGGTCGTAGACGTCGCAGACCACGATCTTGGTGGAGTCCACGCGCTTGAGCGCCGGCACCATCTCCAGGACGTGCCCCTGCAGCACCACGATGTCGGCCCACTCGACGTGCTCGCCCAGCTCGCGCGGTGTGGCGGCCAGCACCGCGAACTCCGACTCCGGCGGATCCACCCGGGCGTTGACGCTGACCAGCCGGACCTGGTGCTCGGCGGCCAGCACCTCGGCCATGTGCCACGCGCGGATCGCCGGACCGGCCATCCGCTCGGTGACCGCGTCACCGGTGATCACCACGATCTTGCGCGGCCGACCGAACACCTCGTCCAGCTCGAAGGCCTCCACCAGCGCGTCGTGCGCGGCCAGGTAGCGGGGGAGCGGGTAGGCGGGCTCCATCGCCTTGCGCATCAGCGGCAGCAGGTCGGCATCGGTGCGAACCCGTTCCCGCTGCTCCCGCTCGCGGGAGAGCTTCAGCGACGGCAGCAGCTCCACGAACTGGTCGATGGCCAGCATCCCCGCCAGCGCGGAGCGGTCGATCGGCACCGGCGAGTCGTCCTCGGTCTCACCGCGGCGCGTGATCTCCAGCTGCGTCGGGTCGATCTCGCCGCGCGCCGTGGCCCGCCGCACCGCCAGCGCCATCGCCGCGGGAAGCGCCTTGGCGAGCGTCTCGTCGGAGACGTTCTTGTACAGCGCGGCCAGCGCGTTGCGCTCCAGCAGGTAGTGCTCGCGGGAGGAGGACACCTCGGCCATCGACGCGTGGTGGCGGTGGAAGGTCAGCGACCTCGGCTCGTAGCGGACCCGCCAGCCGCGCAGGTTCAGCCGCCAGCCCAGGTCCACGTCCTCGTAGAACATGAAGAAGCGCTCGTCGAAACCGTCCAGCGCCGCGAACAGCTCGGCCCGCACGAACAGCGCCGACCCGGTGCCGAACAGCACGTCGCGGGCCGCGTCGTGCGAACCGTCGTCGAGCTCACCGGCGTGCCGCTTGTAGCCCATGCCGAACCAGGTGAGGCCGCCGTCGACGAAGTCGACGCGCTCGCCATCCCAGTCCAGGACCTTGCCGGCCACCGCGCCCACGGTCGGCTCCGTCCGCAGCACCTCCACGGCCGCCCGCGCCCAGCTGCGGTCCGGTCGGGCGTCGTTGTTGAGGAACGCCAGCACCTGCCCGGACGCCTCGCGCGCGGCCAGGTTGCAGCCACCGGCGAAACCGGTGTTGCTCGCCGACTCGATCAACCGCACCTCGGGCACGGCCTCGCGGATGCGCTGCGCGGAGCCGTCACCGGAGTCGTTGTCGACGCACAGCACCTCCATCTTGTCGGCCGGGTAGTCCAGCTCGTCGCGCACCGCGCGCAGGCAGGTGATGGTGTCGTCCGCGCCGCGGTAGTTCACGACGATCACGGAGACGACGGGGAGGTTCGCTTCGACCACGCCCCAAGCCTGCACCATCGCGAGCCCGGGCCGCCCAGGTGTTCGGTCAATTCGGTCGCGTTGACCGGCGTCGGCGCCCGTTCAGACCTCGCCAGGGGGCGGTTGTGGTCCGAACCGTACGGGCGAACAGGACATCGGACGGTCCGGACCACGACCGCCCCCGGCCCTCACCTCGGCCCCTGGCCGAGCAGCTCCCGGAGCCTCGGGGTGTACAGCGCCGTGCTGTCGGCGGCGCCGGCGAAGGCGTCGAAGTAGATCGACGTCAGCTCCTCGTCCTGCTGGATCGCGCGCAGCAGGGCCAGCCGCTGCTCGTTCGGCGGCGTCATCCGCGCCACCGACAGCGTCGCCGCGTAACCAGGGGTCAAGGTGCCGTCGCGCTCGGAGGCGAAGCCCCGCAACGCCGCGTCCAGCCTCGACGGCGAATCGAGGAAGCCGCTGATGTGCCTGGCCAGCGACTCGACCTGGGTGAACGCGTCACTGATCCCGCGTGCGGTGATCGAGTCCTTGTGGTGCCCGGCATCACCCACCAGCACCCAACCCGGACCGGCCGCCTCGCGGAAGAAGTTCTGCTGATCACCGGACCCCCGCAACCGCTCCACCTGCTCCCCGTCCTGCAAGCGCTCGTGCAGCTCAGGTGCGGTCTCCCGGACGCGGTCGAGGTGGGCGCGCTGCGCGTCGGCGCGCACCGAGCGGAACCGCGACTGCGGGAAGTAGGTCAGCACCAGCGTCGCGTGCCCGTGCGTGGGCGTGGCCGCCACCCAGCTGCCCGGCGACTCGTAGATCTCCAGATCCGCGGGCACACCCGTCCAGTACGAGTAGTAGGCGCAGGTCAACCGCTCGTCCCAGGTCGTGAACCCCGCACCGGCGTGCGCGGCCACCGACGAGCGCATCCCGTCCGCGCCGATCACCAGCGACGCGCGCTCGGTGAACTCCACGCCCCGGTGCTCACCGCGCACCCCCACCACCCGGCCGCTGTCGTCCCGCAGCAACCCGGTGACCCGGCACTTCTCCCGCAACTCCGCGCCTGCCGCCACAGCCGCCCGCGCCAGCAGCTCGTCCAGCACGAAGCGGCGCGGCGCGAACCCCGCGCGCTGCCCGGCCACGCCGCGCCCGCACCCGGCCAGCCGCACATCGGCGACCTGGTAGCGCGCGTGCCGCAGCGGCGGGCAACCGGTGGCGCGCAACTCGTCCAACAACCCCCACCGCGCCAGCGCTGCCACCCCGGGCTGGTGGACGACGTGCGTGGAGACGGTGTCTGAGGGGAACGCCCCGCGCTCCAGCAGCAGCACCCGGTGACCCGCGCGGGCCAGCAGCATTGCGGTGGGCGAACCCGCGCAGCGGGCACCCACGACGATCGCGTCGAACATCATCGCCTCACAGCTCTAGTTCGGAGCGCAGCGCCCGGCGGTCGAGCTTGCCGTTGGCGTTGAGCGGAAGTCGGTCCAGCACCGTGATCCGGCGCGGCAGCATGTACGACGGCAGCCGGTCCCGCAGACCCGCCTGCAGCGCGTCGGGATCGCAGTCGCCCCCGACCGCCGCCGCCAGCTCCGGTTCGCCCTCGGTCGGCACTGCCAGTGCGATCGCGTCCCTCACCCCCGGCAGCGCGCGCAAAGCGGTCTCCACCTCGCCGAGCTCGATGCGATGCCCGCGCACCTTCACCTGCTGATCGGTGCGCCCCAGGTGCAGCAGCACACCGCCCTCGACCGTCACCAGATCCCCGGTTCGGTACCAGCCGCCCGGCGCGAAACGTCCCGCGTCGTCGGCGGGATCGAGGTAACCGGCGAACCGCTGCGGGCCGCGCACGCACAACTCGCCGCGCGTCGCCGGCCTGCCGGAGGGATCCAGCACCCGGAACTCCAGCGAGGGGAAGCACTCGCCGATCGGAGCGACCCCGTTCGGCGTGCTCGGCCACCGCGACACCTCGCGCGGCAACCGGTAGCCGGTGCAGGCGATGGTCAGCTCCGTCGGCCCGTAGAGCACCTCGACATCGCTGTTCGGCGCCGCCCGCTTCCAACTCCGCAGCGCTTCCATCGGCACCGCCTCGCCACCGAAGATGCTGCACCGCAACGTTGGCATCGCCCCAGGCCGCAGAGTGCCGAGCCGCTCCGCGAAGGAGATCAGCGACGGCACCGAGAACCAGTGCGTCAACCGCAGCGCGTTGACCGCGCGCACCGGTGACAGCAACGCTCCCGCGCGCGGCACCACCAGGGTCCCGCCCTGGCCGAGGGTGACGAACATGTCGTGCACCGAACCGTCGAAGGTCAGCTCGAAGTTCCCCGAAACCCGGCTGCCCGGCCCGATCCCGTACCGCGCGGCGACCTCCGTCAGATACGCGTCGAGGTTGCCGTGCGAAACCGGCACCGCCTTCGGCGTCCCCGTCGACCCCGACGTGCAGATGACGTAGGCGATGTCGTCGGGCCCGACGGGCACCTCCCGCGCCCGTCCGAAGGGCTCGTCCGTCCCGGCGCGCAGCACGGGAACCTTCAACTCACCCCGGCCCCAGGAGTCCTCGGTGAGCAGCAGCTCGACACCGGTCTTGGCCACCAGCTCGCGGACGCGCTCCGGCGGGTGCTGCGGGTTCAAGGGCACCACCGTCGCACCGGCGCGCAGCACCGCCAGGTAGCCGGCGCAGGCGAGCACCGAGCGGTTCGCCAACAGCCCGACCCGCCGCGGGGCACCCGCCGCGTGCAGCCGGGCCGCCAACCGCTCGACCCGCCGCGGGGCACCCGCCGCGTGCAGCCGGGCCGCCAACCGCTCGACCAGTTCGCGCAGCTCCGCGTAGGTCAGGCAGGTCCCGTCGACCTCCAGCGCGGGCTCGCCGGGGAACCGGGCGGCGGCCCGTTCGAACCACGTGAGGACGTTCATCGCCGAACCTCCGTCAGACCTCTCGCCCAGCGGCACAGCTCCCGCACGGTGCGCAGCGCCGCCAGCTCCTCCGGGTCGACCTCGCGCCCGGTGCGCTGCTGCACCTCCACCAGCAGCTGCAGCTTCGCCAGCGAATCGATGCCGATGTCGGCCAGCGCGGAATCCTGGTCGAACGCGGTGCGCGCGTGCTTGCCCAGCAACCACTCCGCCGGATCATCACCGGCCGGTTCCTCGCCCGGCCAGCAGCGGCGCGTCTGCCACGGGTACGTCGGCAGCGGCACGTGACGTCCCGGACCGAACAACCCGTCCCGGTCCACCGATTCGGACCCGAGGAACCGGTCCAGCTCCGGCGTGCTGTTGGTGGTCAGCGACTCGACGAGCTCTCGGTGCGTCGCACCGATCGCCACCGCGCGGTGCTCGAAGCGGGTGCGGCGCAGCGCCGCGCTGCGGCAGATGTCGCGCACCGGGAACCGCGCGCCCGGACCCGACAGGTGCTCGACGTAGGCGCGGGTCAGATCCGCCAGCGCTTCCGGAGTGCGCGCGGAGAGCACCAGCGGCCAACGGGTCCCGTCGTCCGGCGTGCGCGGCTCGTGCTCGGCGCTGCGCAGCACCACGTGGGCGTTGAGCGCCGACGACCCCTGCGCGGACACCCCCGCGATCGCGCGCGAGGGGATGTCGGTGAGCACCCGAGGGATCGACAGGCCCGACCAGTCCACGTCGGTGCGCGGGCTCCCCGCATGCAGGCTCGCAGGCACCTCGCCGTTCTCCAGGCACAACGCGGCCTTGATCAGGCCGACCAGACCACCGGCGGCCTCGGCGTGCCCGAGGTTGGACTTCACCGAGCCGACCAGCAGCGGCCGGTCCGGTGATCGGGAGGTTCCCATGAACCGGCCCAGCGCGGTCAGCTCCAGCGGGTCCAGCAGCGGCGAACCGGACCCGTGCGCCTCCACGAAGTCCACCTCCGAAGGCTCCACGCGCGCATCCCGGTAGGCCCAGCGCAGCACGTCCAGCTGCCCGTCCAGCGACGGGTTGAGCACCGAGTCGCTGCTGCGCCCGTCGTTGCCCACCGCGCTGCCGGCGATCACCGCGCGCACCCGGTCCCCGTCGGCCAGCGCCACCTCCCACGGCTTGAGCACCACCACCGCGACCGCGTCGGAAGGCGCGTGACCGTCGGCGTCGGCGCTGCCGAACCGGCTGCGACCGTCCGCCGACATGGCCCCGGCGTGCGACATCATCACGGCCTCGTCGGGCCGCAGCGGCAGGTTCACCCCGGCCACCACCGCCGCCGGGATCTCCCCGGACCGCAGGCTCTGCACCGCCTGGTGCACCGCCGTCAACGCCGACGAGCACGCGGTGTCGACCACGACACTCGGACCGCGCAGGTCGAAGAAGTGAGACAGCCTCGCGGGCAGCAGTGAGCGCACATTTCCCAGCTGCGTCGCCGTGGCGGAGGAAAGGCCCTGCTGGAGGGCGGATTCGAGGAAGTCAGCCCGGGAGTTGCCCACGAACACGCCGGTTCGGGAGCCGCGCAACCGCTCCGGGACGATTCCGGCGTCCTCGAACGCCTCCCACGCGCACATCAGCAGCAGCCGCTGCTGAGGATCGAGCGCGGCGGCCTCGGCCGCGGACATGTCGAAGAACTCGGCGTCGAAGTCCGCGATTCCGTCGACGAACCCGGCCCGGCAACCGGCGAGACCGCCGGGCCCGGACGAACGCAGCGCCGCCGCGTCGTAGCGCTCGGCGGGGGTGTGCGCGGTCGCGTCGACGCCGCCGCGCAAAAGTTCCCACAGCCGGTCGGGATCGGTCGCCCCGGGAAGCCGGAAGGACATCCCCACGATGGCGATCGAACGCTGGTGAACTCCAGTCGTAGTCATGCCCCCGAAGTGTGTGCAGGCCGCTTACAACCGCCTTGCACAGCACTGACGTCCGCTCACCGACCCGCCCAGGTCTCCCACACCTCGCGGCGGGAAACCCGCACCGTCCGGCCGATCCGGCGCCGGGCGCGCAGCGTCGCGGGCAGCAGGGAGGAGACCTTCACCAACACCCGCAGCCGCAGGCCCGCACGCAGGTTCGGCGGGCGATGGGGCACATCGCGCCACGGCAGCAGCAGCGTGAGGGCCGCGAACCTCGCCAGCTCGCGAACCGCCACCCCGGCTGGCGCGCAGCGCAGCAAGGTGAGCAGGCGGTTCCCCTCGTTCCAGCGGTGGAACAGCGCCGAACCGGGCCGGGTGCTGGCCCCGTGCAGATGCGTGGCGGTCGCCTCGGTGGCCACCACGTCGAAACCCGCCAACCGCAGCCGCCACGCGGTGTCGGTGTCCTCGTAGTAGCAGAAGAAGTCGGCCGGAACCCCTCCCACCTCGAGCAGCACGTCGGTGCGCAGCAGCGCGGCCCCACCGCAGAACCCGAAGACGACGCCGGCCCCGGTGGCGTCCGCGCCGTGCCCGTCAGCGGTCAGCCGCACGCCCGTCGACTGCACACCGCCGTCCGGCGTCCGCAGCACGGAGGTGACCGCCGCGGCGGTGGCGGTGGCAGCAAGGTTCCCCTCCACCACCTCCAGCCAGTCCGCGGACGGGGCGGCGTCGTCGTTGAGCCAGGCGACGAAGGGCGTGTCCACCTCGGGCAGCGCGGCGGCCAGGCCGCCCGCGTAGCCGACGTTGCGAGGCAGCCGCAGCACCTCGATCTCGGGGTGGGCGGCGAGCAGTTCGGCCGTGCCGTCGTCGGAGGCGTTGTCCACCACCAGCGTCCGGTGCGGACGCGACTGCGCGGCCAGCGCTTCCAGGCAGGCGTCGATGTGGGCCCGGCCGCGCCAGGTGATCACGATGACCGTGGTGCGCACCCCGTCTGATGTCACCGGGGAAACCTAGCGTCACGCATCGGCGGGTTTCCAGCGCGTGCGAAGCTGAGCGCGTGCCCGAGCTGGTTGCCATCGCCGAGCAGCTGCTGGCCCCGGTCCCCGGCGGCACCGGCCGCTACACCCGGGAACTGCTGCGCGCCCTCGCCGCCACCGCACCCGACGGCTGGACGGTGACCGGGGCGATCAGCCGCAGCGGCGATCCCGAGAAGGCCCGCGTGCCCGGCGTCGCGGGACCCCGCGTGCTGCCGCTGCCGCGACGCGCGCTGATCGCGGCGTGGGAGCGCGGCCTGCCGCTGTGGCCGGGCGGCGACACCGTCCACGCGATGACCCCGCTCGCCCCGCCCCGCCGACGCGGGCGCGGCCTGGTCGTCACCGTGCACGACACCGTCCCCTGGACCCACCCGGAAACCCTCACCCCGCGCGGAGTCACCTGGCACCGGCGCGCGATCACCCGAGCCGCCGGTCACGCGGACGCCCTGGTGGTGCCCACCCGCGCCGTCGCCGAAGACCTGGCCGGTCGAGTTCCGCTCACCTCCGCACCCCAGGTGATCCCCGAGGGCGTGACCCCCGCGCTGCTGGCCGAACCCGCGCCCGCCACCCGTCTCGACCTCCCGCCGGAGTACCTGCTGGCCATCGGCACCATCGAGCCGCGCAAGGGCTACCAGCACCTCATCCGGGCCCTCGCCGAACCGAACGCCCCCGACCTGCCGCTGCTGATCGTCGGCCGCCCGGGCTGGGGAGACCTCGACCTTCCCGCGCTCGCGTCCGACACCGGGTACCGCCGCCTGCGGGTGCTCACCGACATCACCGACGCCGAGCTCTCCGCGCTGCTGCGCGGCGCCACGGCGCTGGTCGCGCCGAGCCTCGCCGAGGGCTTCGGCCTGCCGCTGATCGAAGCGATGGCGCTCGGCCTCCCGGTCGTCCACTCCGACGCCCCGGCCCTGTCGGAGGTCGCCGGCGGTGCGGGAGTCGAAGTCCCCCGAGCCGACCCGCCCGCGATGGCGGTCGCGCTGCGCCGCATCGCCGACGACCCGCGACGCAGAACCGACCTCGCCGCGGCCGGGCAGCGCCGGGCGGCCGAGTTCACCTGGGAACGAGCGGCCCTCGACATCTGGGAACTGCACCGCGACCTCGTCGGTGACTGAAAGGTTCCCTACCTCGCGACGATCAGGTTGCGAGCCGGCGAACGGTGACCGAAAGGTTCCCTTGCTCACAGCGGCTGCGCTTCGCTCCCACGTTTTTCACGTACTGGGCACGAAGCCGTGCACCTTCGCCGTACTCTTTCCTGGTGCACAGAGGTGAACCGCACATTCTGATCGACGCCACCGCGGTCCCCGCGGACCGAGGCGGCGTCGGGCGGTACGTCGATTCCCTGCTCGCCGCCCTGGATTCGGACGGCGCGCGGGTCACCGTGGTGTGCCAGCCGCGCGACGCCGCTCTCTACGCCACCCTCGCGCCGCACTCGCGGATCATCCCGGCCGCCGAGGCGGTCGCGACCCGGACGGCGCGCTTGACGTGGGAGCAGACGACGCTGCCGGTGCTGGTCAACAAGCTCGGTGTCGACGTGCTGCACTCGCCGCACTACACGACGCCGCTGGCCAACCCCGCCGCGTCGGTGGTGACCCTGCACGACGCCACGTTCTTCACCAACCGCCGCGTGCACTCGCCGGTCAAGGCCCGCTTCTTCCGGGCGTGGACGCGGGCCGCGCTGCGCCGCGCCGAGATCTGCGTGGTGCCCAGCCAGGCCACGGCCGCCGAGCTCGCGCGCACAGTCGGAGCGGACCGCAACCGCATGGCGGTGAGCTACCACGGCGTCGACCCGGACCGGTTCCACCCGCCCACGCCCGAGGAGATCGCGGTCGTCCGCGACCGCCTGAACCTCTTCGACCAGCCCTACGTCGCGTTCCTCGGCGCCCTCGAACCGCGCAAGAACGTCCCCGCGCTCATCCGGGCCTTCACCCAGGCCTGCGGGGGACGTCGCGACGAAGCCCCGGCGCTGGTGCTCGCCGGGCAGCCCGGCTGGGACACCAAGGTCGAGCGGGCGCTGGAATCGGTGCCGCACCGGATCCGGGTGATCAGGGCCGGGTACCTGCCGTTCGGCGAGCTCGCCGGATTCCTCGGCGGTGCGCGGCTGGTGGCCTACCCGAGCCTCGGCGAGGGCTTCGGACTGCCGGTCCTGGAAGCGATGGCCTGCGGTGCACCGGTGCTGACCACCCGCAGGCTCAGCCTGCCGGAGGTCGGCGGTGACGCCGTCGCCTACTGCGGCGTCCGGCCCACCGACATCGCCGCCGGCCTGCGCGAACTCCTCGACGATCCGGCTCGCCGCTCGGCCCTGGCCGCCGCCGCGCAGCTGCGGGCCAAGGAGTTCACCTGGGGCGCCTGCGCGACCCAGCACCGCGAGGCCTACGCGCGCGCCCACCACGCCAGCACCCGCTGACCCGGCGGCGACCGCGTTGCAGCAGAATTGGCGGCGTGACCAACGCGCGCACCTACGGCGACGAACTCGCCGTCGTCACCGTGACCTACTCGCCCGGCGAAACGTTGCAGCGCTTCATCGACACCCTGGACAAGGCCACCGAGCGCCCGGTCCGCGTGATCCTCGCCGACAACGGTTCGCAGGACGGCGCACCGCAGCAGGCCGCTCAGCAGCACGCGAACGTCGAATTCGTGCCGACCGGCGGCAACCTCGGATACGGCGGGGGAGCCAACCGCGGAGTCGCCGCGCTCGGTCCGGAGTACGGCTGGGTGGTCATCGCCAACCCCGACCTGGAGTGGGGCGCGGGCTCCCTCGACGAGCTGATCGCGGCGGCCGGGCGCTGGCCGCGCGGTGGCGCTTTCGGCCCGCTGATCACCGAGCCCACCGGCGAGGTCTACCCGTCGGCTCGGCTGCTGCCGTCGATCGGGCGCGGTGTCGGGCACGCGCTGTTCGTCAAGATCTGGGCCGGCAACCCCTGGTCTCGCGCCTACCGCCAGTCGGACTCCGGCAGCGGTGAGCGCACCGCGGGGTGGCTGTCGGGATCCTGCCTGCTGATGCGGCGCGAGGCGTTCGACTCCGTCGACGGTTTCGACCCGCGCTACTTCATGTACTTCGAGGACGTCGACCTCGGAGACCGGCTGGGCAAGGCCGGCTGGCTCAACGTCTACGTGCCGGACGCCGAGATCATGCACATCGGCGGCGCCTCGACCTCGCAGGTGTCCAAGCGGATGCTCACCGAGCACCACCGCTCCGCCTACCGCTACCTCGCCGACCGGTACCAGGGCCTGAAGTGGGCGCCGCTGCGCCTCGCGCTGAAGCTCGGCCTGGCCGCGCGCGCCAAGATCCAAGCGCGCTGATCGCCTAGTACTGCTGCGGGTACTGCTGGGTGGGCTGCGACCCGAGCGGTCCGAACTCGTTCGGGCCGCGCTGCGACTGGTACGGGTTGGGCGGCATGCCGTGCTGCTGCGGCTGCCCGTAGTCCTCGGTCGGCCACCCGGTGTGCGGGTCGGCGGTCGGGAACTGCGGCTGCTGCTGCGCCTGCATCTGCTGACCTGCGGCGGGCAGCATGTTCGTGTCGGTGTCCGCGCCCGCGCTGTTGACGATGTCGCGCGGGATCCGCACGGTGTTCGCCGCGTCCATCGGTGATGTGGCGTTGTCCGGTGTGACGACGAACGCGCCGCGTGCCCGCGCGCGAGCAAGTGCTTCGTCGGCTCGGAGGCGCGGGTCCATGTGGATGCCCTCTCAGTCGTTCGCAGTCGGTGGTGCCGAACCTGGCAAAGAACCAGGTGTGGCGTTGAACCGGGCACGGCCATCGGGCACGGGCCCAGTGTCATTATGCCGGTGCCACTGCCAGAGTATTCCCCCCAATGGGTTTTCGTCATTGATCTAGGTCAGGTAGAGGAGGACGACGCCGATGTCCGCGGATGCGCAGACCCCGGCCGAACCGCGCCCGAAGGCGGAAGCGGTCGTGCTGGTGGGCGGTCGGGGGGTCCGGCTCCGGCCTTTGACCCTGTCCGCACCGAAGCCGATGTTGCCGACCGCCGGAGTGCCGTTCCTGCGCCACCTGCTGTCGAGGATCCGCGCGATCGGCATCGAGCACGTGGTCCTCGGCACCTCCTACAAGGCGGAGGTCTTCGAGGAGCACTTCGGTGACGGATCCGACCTCGGCCTGCACATCGAGTACGTGGTGGAGTCCGAACCACTGGACACCGCGGGCGCGATCCGCAACGTCGCCGACCGGCTCACCGCCGACGACGTGCTGGTGTTCAACGGCGACATCCTCTCCGGCGTAGACCTCGCCGAGCTGCTCGACACCCACCGCGACACGGCGGCCGACGTCACCCTGCACCTGGTGAAGGTCGACGATCCGCGCCGCTTCGGCTGCGTGCCCACCAACGCGGACGGGCGGGTCACCGATTTCCTGGAGAAGACCGAGAACCCGCCGGTCGACCAGATCAACGCGGGTTGCTACGTCTTCCGAAGAGAGGTGATCGAAGCCATCCCCACCGGCAGACCGGTGTCGGTCGAGCGCGAGACCTTCCCCGAACTGCTCGCCTCCGGAGCCCGCGTGCAGGGCTACGTCGACGCCTCGTACTGGCTGGACATGGGAACCCCCGCCGCGTTCGTGCGCGGCAGCGCGGACCTCGTCCTGGGCAACGCCCCGTCCGACGCGCTGCTCGGTCCGACCGGGCAGGCGCTGGTGCTCGCCGGAGCGAAGGTCGCCGAGGACGCGGTCGTCGAGGCGGGCAGCACCGTGGGGGAGAACTGCGAGATCGGTTCCCATGCCCACGTCAGCGCCTCGGTGCTCTTCGAGGACGTGACGGTCGAGGACGGCGCGGTCGTGGAGCGCTGCGTGCTGGGAGCCGGTGCGCGGGTCGGTGCCGGGGCGGTGCTGCGCGACGTGGTGATCGGTGACGGCGCGACGGTCGGTGCCGACTGCGAGCTGCTGGCCGGGATCCGGGTCTGGCCCGGCGTCGAGCTTCCGCCGAACGGAGTACGGTTCTCGGCGGATTGAGCGCTATGAACGAACCCCTCACCCGTGACTGGCACCACGACTACCCGCTGGACCTGGTCCGCGTCCTGTCACCGCTGCGGCGCGGCGGCGGCGACCCGACGACCCGCGTCGAGCCGGGCGAGCTGTGGTGGGCCAGCACCACCGCCGACGGTCCCGCGACGCTGCGGCTGCGGCGTGCGCGCGAGGGAACCGTTCGCGCATCCGCGTGGGGCCCTGGAGCCGAAGCGGTGCTGGAGGGAGTCCCCGACCTGCTCGGCGCCTCCGACGACGACAGCGGGTTCGCCCCCGCCCACGACGTCGTCACGCGGGGGATGAGGGCTGCGTCGGGGATGCGGCTGTGCTCGTCGGGCCGGGTGTGGGACGTCCTCGTCGCCGCGATCCTGGAGCAGAAGGTCACCAACCGGGAGGCGTGGCGCTCGTGGCGGGAGCTGTGCCGCCGCTTCGGCCACCCCGCACCCGGGCCGGTGGAGAAGCTGTGGACGGCGCCCGATCCGCGGCAGGTCCGCGAGATCCGGGATTGGGAGTGGCATCGCGCGGGCATCGACGGAGCCCGTCGCCGCACCCTGCTCGCGGCGGCCTCGTCGGCGCGCAGCCTGGAGAAGGCCGTGGTCCTCCGCGGTGAGGCGGGCCGCGACCTCCTGCAGAAGATTCCCGGCATCGGCCCGTGGACGGCGGCCGAGGTCGCGCAGCGCGCCTGGGGCGACCCCGACGCGGTCAGCGTCGGCGACTTCCACCTGCCCACGATCGTCGGCACCGCCCTGGTCGGCCGGCCCCTCGACGACGAGGGGATGCTCCGCGCGCTCAGCCCCTACGAAGGCCACCGCCACCGAGCGGTCCGCTACCTCGCCGCGGCCGGCGTCAACCGCCCCCGCTACGCCCCGCGCTTCCCCGTGCGCGACTACCGGGCCTTCTAGCCATGACTGCATTATGACTCTATAATGAAGTCATGGCTGTTCTGACGATTCGCAACGTTCCCGAAGAAGTAAGAGAGTTGCTCACCCGGGCCGCAAAACGGAGCGGTCAGTCCTTGCAGGCGTACCTGCTGGCTGTGCTGGAGCGTGAGGCGCGGTTCTCGCGCAACGCTGAACTGGCGGACATGGAGCCTGTTGGTGGCGGGTTGCTGAGCATGGACGAGATCGTTGATGCGGTCCGCGCTGCCCGTGGTGAGGCTCCAGGGGGCGATGGTCGGACGGGTGTTGCGTGATCGTCGTCGACACTTCGACCCTGGTCTCGTTCTTCCTCGGAGCGAACCACAGCGGGCCCCAGGTCCGGAAACTCCTCGGGACGCACACCAGCTGGGCAGCGCCCCCGCATCAACCAGTTGAGATGCTCAGCGTGCTGCGGGGACTGGTCGCGGGCGGAAAGATCTCTGCGATGCACGCGGAGGACGTCCTCGGCAGGTGGGCGGCGACGTTCATTCAGGAACTCCCGTTCACCGCCGCGGTCAGAGGAAGGGTCTGGGAACTGCGTCACAACCTTTCCTCTTACGACGCTGCGTATGTTGCCGTCGCGGAGCTGAACGAACTGCCCCTCGTCACGGGTGACAAGCGGCTGGCCGCTGCCCCGGGGATTCGATGCGAACTCCGGTTGGTGCAGTGACTCGGCCTTGGCCTCGCAAGCGTTCGAACGGAGTCAGCCTGCCATCGCCGCAGTGAGCAGCGGGCCGAGGTCGGTGTCCTCCGGCGGGGTCGTCAGGGGCCACCAGCGCAGGTCGAGGGATTCCTCGCTGAGGGTGGGCTCGGCGCCGGCCGGGGCGCGGACGACGTAGCGGACGTCGAAGTGCCGGGTCGGCTTGCCGAGCGAGCAGGTGATCGGGTGGACGTCGAGGTGCACCGGCTCCGGATCGACCACCAGACCGGTCATCCCGGACTCCTCGGTGGCCTCGCGCAGCGCCGCACCGGCGAGGGTGTCGTCCTCCGGCTCGCAGTGCCCGCCCAGCTGCAACCACCGGCCCACGCGGGGGTGCAGGGTGAGCAGCACGTTGTCGCCCGCCGAGTCCAGCAGCACCGCCGAGGCCGTGACGTGCCCGGGTTCGCAGGCGCGCAGGCAGGCGTCCTCGCGGGCGTCGAGCAGCGTGAGGAACGCCTGGCGCAGGGCTTCTTGCTGCGGGTCGACCGGGCGCCAATCGCCCAGCACCCGCGTCGCGTCCGCGTGCGGTCCGCTCACAGCTCCACCAATCCCTCGTCCAGGTCGCGCGGCGGTCGCGGGCCCTCGGCCGGAGTCGCCGGGTGGCCGACCGCGACGGCGCCGAGAGGTTCCCAGTTGGCCGGCAGGTCGAGGGCCTTGCGGACCACCTCGGCGCAGAACATCGTCGACGAGACCCAGCACGAGCCGAGCTCCTCGGCGGCGAGCGACACCAGGAGCCCCTGCACCGCCGCCCCGCCCGCGACGGTGAACATCTGCCGCTCGGCGTCCGAGCGCGCCTCGTCCGGGTAGGAGTGGGCGCCGTCGCGGACCAGGAACGGCAGCACCACTTCCGGCGCCGCGTAGAGCAGGTTCCCGCGGTTGACCCGGCGCTGGGCTGCCTGCTCGGACAACCCGTCGCCGCGCAGGTCCTCCAGCCACGCGGTGCGCATCGCGTCGAGCAGCTTGACCCGCAGCGGCCGATCGCGCAGCCACACGAAGCGCACCGGGCGCGTGTGGTGCGGAGCGGGAGCGGTCAGCGCCGCCCCGACCGCGCGCCGCAGCGACTCCTCCGCCACCGGGGCGTCGGCGAACTCGCGCACCGAGCGGCGCACCAGCACCGCTTCGCGGCGTCCCCGCGCGATCGCCTCGGCCGTTCCCAGGTGGAACAGGTCCTCCTCGACCGGGCGGGCGAGGTCCCGCGCCTCCGAACCGTCGTCCACAGTGGTCAGTCCGCGCACCACGGCGACCGGGATGCCGCCGAGCTTGCCCTTGACCAGATCCGCCGCACCGGCGATCTCGTCGGCGATCGCGACCTCGGTGACGGCCAGCTCGTTGCCCTGCGCGTCCGTGCTGCCCGCGTAGCGGTGCAGCACGGCCAGCCCGGCGGAGCCGATGGCCGCGTCGGTCTGCCCGACCCGCCAGGCCCGGCCCATCGTGTCGGTGACCACCACGGCGACCTGCACGCCCAGCCGGGCGGCGATGCCGTCCCGCAACCGCCGGGCGGAGGCGTCCGGGTCTTCCGGGAGCAGCGCGATCTGGTCCTGCGCGACGTTCGAGGCGTCCACACCGGAGGCGGCCTGGACGATGCCGAGCTTGTTCTGCGTGATCAGCGTCCGGCCCTTGCGGGCCAGCACCGCCGTGGCCTCCGACAGCACCAGCTCGCGCCGCAGCGCATCACGCTGCTCGGGGTCCTCGGGCGCGGTGATCATCCGGCCCTCGACCTTCGACACGATCTTGCTGGTGACGACGAGGACGTCACCGTCGCTCAACCACGGAGCGGCCGCCGAGATCGACGCCGCCAGATCGTCCCCCTCGACGAACTCCGGCAACCCCGTCACCGCGAACAGCTGCAAGCCCCCGGTCGCCGCGTGATCCCTGGGTGTCATGACTTCTCCGAAGCCAGGTCGAACGCCGCCCGCGCCATCGCGGCGGTGGCGTCCACATCGGACATCAGCAGCGGCACCGAGCGCACCGTCACGCCGGGCACGTCGGCGGTGTCGTCGCTGTGCACCAACCATCCGTCCAGGATTCCCTCGGCGTCGCCGCGCGAGCCGTAGTGGCGGCCGACGGCCTCCGCCGAGGTCTCCACGCCGATCGCGCTCAAGCACGCGTCGGCCATCCCGCGCAGCGGCTTGCCGCCGATGATCGGCGACAGGCCCACCACGGCGGCCTTCGTCTCGCGCAGCGCGGTGCGGAAACCGGGCACCGCCAGCAGCGTTCCGATGCTCACCACCGGGTTCGACGGGGCCAGCAGCACCACGTCGGCCTGCGCGATCGAGTCCAGCACCTCGGGGGTCGGCTTGGCCTCGTCGCCGCCGACCGGCACGATCGCGTGCGCCTCCGGCTCGGCGCGGTAGCGCACCCACCACTCCTGGAAGTGCACCGCCCGGCTCTCACCGGTGTCCGGGTCGTCGATCGCCACGTGCGTCTCGACCCTGTCGTCGGTGACCGGCAGCAGCCGAACCCCAGGCCGCCAGCGGTCGCACAGCGCCTCGGTCACCGCCGACAGCGAGTAGCCCGCGCGCAGCATCCGGGAGCGCACGAGGTGGGTGGCGATGTCGCGGTCGCCGAGGCCGAACCAGGTCGGCTCGGCGCCGTAGGCGGCGAGCTCCTCCTTGACCGACCAGGTCTCGTCGACCCGGCCCCAGCCCTTGGCGGTGTCGATGCCGTCGGCGAGCGTGTACATGCAGGTGTCGAGGTCGGGGCAGACCCGCAACCCGTGCATCCACACATCGTCACCCACGTTGACCACCGCGGTGATCTCGTGTTCGGAACTCTCCGCCTCGCCGATGGCGGGCAGCCCGAGCGCCGCCTTGACTCCGAGCAGGAAACGGGCGCCACCGACGCCGCCGACCAGAACTACGACCTTCACACCACCGATCCTCGCACGCCCATCACCGGCGAGGTCTGTGAACCCGGACCCTCCCGGTCAGTGGACTCAGAGGCCGCCGAAGATGCTCCGGAAGAAGGTCTGCCCCAGCGAGGTCATCGCGGAGTCCCCGCCGACCAGGTCGAACACGAAGTAGGCGAGCTCGAAGAACCAGCTGCCCACCAGCGGAACACCGATCAGCAGCAGGAACAGCACGAGCGGAGCCCACGGCCGGGCCTTCTCGCCGAACCGCCGGGCCGGCGCCGACAGCCACGGCTCGATCGCGCCGTACCCGTCGAGGCCGGGAACCGGCAGGATGTTGAGCACGAAGGCGATCACCTGCAGGAAGGCCAGGTAGGACAGTCCGGCCGTCAGCCCGATCGGCATCGGGACCAAGGCGATGATCGTCGTCAGGATCAGGCCCAGCACGAGGTTCGTCAGTGGTCCCGCTAGCGAGACCATCGACTCGACCCTGCGGCCCCGCAGAGCGCTGTGGTTGATCCACACCGCGCCGCCGGGGAGCGGGATGCCGCCGATGGCCACGAAGATCAACGGCAGGATGATGCTCAGCACTGGATCGGTGTAGCGGCGCGGGTCCAGCGTCAGGTAGCCCTTCGAGCGCACCGACCAGTCACCGCCGCGGTAGGCGGTGGCCGCGTGCCCGAATTCGTGCAAGCACAGCGAAACCGCCCAGCCGCCCAGCACCAGCATGATGACGCCGCTGGTCAGAGCGGTGGTGTTGGTGAACGTCGTCAGGACACCGCCGAGCGCGGTGACGGCGACGATGCCGAGGAACAGCGGGCTGACCCGCGCGACGGAGGTAGTCACGGTCCAAGTCTCCCCGACTCGCCGTGCGCGTGTTGATCGGATTCGGAGAGCGGTGATCGATCGGGGGTGGTATTAATGATCTTGGCGCAGCGCATTGCGCCGTACGGACCACTGGCCCTGTGCTGAACGCGCGGGTCTGGTTGGGGCGGCCGGACCTGGGGATCCGCAGATCCGGATGTCCCCCTACGGATGGTCCCGGCTTGACCGCAAGGAGCTACACGGGTGTAATCACAGCAGTGTCATTCGCTGTTGAAACCGATCGCCTCGCTGCGGCGCGGTGGTCGTTTCGGCGGTCGGCCGGGAGCGGGAGAACCCGGCCGGACACGAGGTCGATCGGCGCGTCGCCGGCAGTGAGAGGGCGGCGATGTGAGCGGTCGGCGACGGCATCGCCGTCGATGCGTCCTGGTCCCGGCATCGGGACCGGAAACCTGCGAGCAGGAGTGCGTCCTGTTCCGGTCCTGGGGAGGACCGGCGGGATAACGGGGAGAAATCGGGGGAGTCATGTGGGAATCAGGAGATAGCCGTCTCGCGGAGCGCGGGGACGCCACCGCCACCGCCACGGTCGCGGAGTTCGACGCGCTCGCCGAGCTCTTCGAGATGGAAGAAGAGCAGGAGTGGCAGGAGCGCGCGCTCTGCGCGCAAACCGACCCAGAAGCGTTCTTCCCGGAGAAGGGCGGATCCACTCGCGAGGCCAAGCGCATCTGCGCCGGCTGCGAGGTCCGCTCCGAATGCCTGGAATACGCGCTGCAGCACGACGAGCGCTTCGGCATCTGGGGCGGCCTGTCCGAACGCGAGCGCCGCAAGCTCAAGCGCCGCGCGGTCTGACCGGCTGTTTCCGCGCTCGCCCCGCACCGGTGCGAGCCGCGAAGGTCGCCGTCACGTCCGTCGCGTCCGCTCCGCAACGGCGCGAGAGGTCGTCACACCCAGTCCGCTGGACGTTCCGCGTGCATTACCGTTCGGGCCGTAGTGGTTCGGACGAGCGGGAGGACCAGCGCGGGTGGACGAGCCGTCGAAGTCGCGGTTGCAGGGCCTGAAGTCGTTGCACCGCTTCGTCTTTGAGCGAAGCGACCGGACCGAGCGGCCGACGCCGTCACCACGCGAGTCCGCGGACGCCCCGGACACCGGGGAAACCCCGGAGCCGGTCCGCCGCTCACCGCGCGAGCGGGCGCTGTCGGCGCTGCGCTCGCCCGGAACCGCGATGACCGCCGTTCTCGTCGTTTTCGCGCTCGTCAACGCGCTGATCGCGAACCGCTTCGGCGGAACGCTGGCCGGCGGCAGGCTGTTGCCGACCGCTGACCTGGCCACCACCTGGAGCGACTACCTCAGCGCGTGGCACGCCGTCGGCGGTGGCACCGGTTCACCCGCGTCGCCCTCGCTGGTCGTGCTGGCGCTGCTCGGCTCCGTCCTAGGTGGACCGTCGGTCGCGGTCGCCGCGCTGATGCTCTTCGGCGTGCCGCTCGCCGGGCTGAGCGCCTACCTCGCCACCCGCGCGGTCGACGCCTCCCCGCTGCGCCGCGCCCTGGTCGCCGGCGCCTACGCGCTGCTGCCGGTCGCCGCGATCTCGGCAGGGCAAGGACGGCTCGACGTCGTCGTCGCGCACGTGCTGGTTCCGCCGCTGCTGGCCGGGATCGCCGCGGTCATCCGCCGCTCCGACGGCCAGTGGCTCGGCACGGCCTGCCTCACCGCGTTCGGTCTGGCCGTCCTCGGCGCCTTCGCGCCGGCGGTGCACCTGTCGCTGATCGTGCTGGCGCTGCTCGCGCACGTGCTCGTCCCCGGCAACGGCCTGCGCGGACGCCGCCGCGCCGCCGGACTCGTCGCGCTCGTGCTCCTGTCGGTGGCCTGCCTGCTGCCGTGGCCGGTGCTGCTGCTCAGCCACCCCGAGGTCCTGGTGCACGGGCTCGGCGCCCGCGTCGTCGAGCAGCCCGCGTCGGTGCTGCTGGCCGCGCTCAGCGCGGACGGCTCGGCGGTGGGCGCGCTCGGCGTGCTGCTGGTGCTGGCCGCGATCCTGGCGCTGGCGATCTGCTGGGACGCCCGGATGCTGGCCGGCGCCGGGGTCGCGCTGCTCGGCTGGCTGACGGCCGTCGTCATCGGCACGGTGTCCACCGAACCGCTCACCGGCGGCGTCGCGAGCCCCGGCTGGACGGGCGGTCCGCTGGTGCTGGTCGCCGCCGGATGCGCCGGGATCGTGCTGTTCGCGAAGATGCCCGCGCTGAGCTGGAAGATCACCGCGCCGGTGCTGGTGGTCGGGCTGCTCGCGCTGGGCGGTGCCTCGGCGATCGGCAGCGTTTCGGGCCCGCTGCGCGTCCACCAGGACGCCCCCGCGTCCGGCACCCGGATGGTGCTGGAGCCGGGACCACAACCCGCCCGGCTCATCACCGGCAGCGGTCCGCGCTTCGGTGACGACGACCTCGCCCCGGCGGGCACCGCGGCCGACTGGCTGCGCCAGGTCGACGAGGACCTGCGCAGCGACGACAGCGCGCGGGTCCGCCGAGCGCTGGCCGCGGTCGCCGCCCGCGGCGCCGACCACGTGATCGTCCCGGCGAACTCGCGGCTGCCCGAACTGGCCTACGACATGGTCGTCGACGACGGCCGCCTCACCGGCCCGGGCCGCGAGCTGCGGCTGCTGCTGCCGGCGACGCCGGTGAAGCTCGTCGGCCCCGACCTCTCCCGGCAGGCCCAGACCGAACCCGGCCCGGCCCCGGAAGCGCGTCCGCTGCCGGTGGACGCCGAGCTGCCGTCGTTCACCGTGCGGATCTCCGAGGGCGGGACCGGACGCGCGCTGGTGCTCGGCGCCGAGAACGAGCCCGGTTGGTACGCCACCGTCAACGGCGAGCGCGTTCCGCTGGGGACCGCGTGGGGTCACCAGGTCGCCGTGCCGCTGCCGCAGCAGGCCGCCGAGGTCCAGGTCGGCTACACCGAGCTCCCGCGCACCACGCTGCTGGTGGTGCAGGCGGCGGTGGTGCTGTTCACGGTGATCGCGGCGATCCCCGGGCGGCGCCGCAAGGGCGTCACTGCCCCTCGATGACGTCCGGGTCCAGGCCCAGGTAGGTCGCGACCTGCTCGACGAGGACGTCGTGCAGCAGGTCGGCCATGTCCGTGCCGTCGCGAGCGCGGGCCTCCAGCGGTCTGCGGTAGAGCACGATGCGGGCGCGCGTGGGCAGGCCGCGCTTGTCCACGCCTGCCGGGACGAGCCGGGCGAGCGGGACGTTGGCGTCGACGACGACGTCGTCGTCCCAGGTCACCTTCTCCGGAGCGGTGTCGTTGATCTCCGGTACCTCGTCGACGGCCACATCGAGCTGGGTCAGTTCGGCGTGCCAGCGCTGCTCGATGGGTTCCAGCGCTTCCAGCACCAGCGCGTCGAAGCGCTGCGAACGGCTGCGCGAGACCGGGACCGAGGAGGGGTACAGCGGTCCGCGCAGGCCACGGCCGCGCCGATCCCGCCGGTAGCGGGTTCGACGCCGAGATCCACGTGCGGTCACCACGGGCTGAGGGTACGCCCTCGGCAACCCGGGCCGGGACAACCGTCACGGGGATTTCCGGTGGTGATCGCGACCGGCTGTTCGCCGTAAGCAGACACCCCCTCAACTCGGCGGGGGGCAGGGTGGAAACTGGTGTTCGGCGTGGCTCGTGAAAGAGATTCCGCGTGCCTGCGCCGCGAGGTGGACAGGAGGCGCTATCGTGCGTGGCGTGCGGAGCGTGAGGCGGTGCTCGCGGACCGGGTGTGTCAACCCGGCCGTCGCCACGCTCACTTATGCCTATGCGGACTCGACCGCGGTCGTCGGACCGCTGGCCACCTATGCCGAGCCGCACAGCTACGACCTGTGCGAGGCGCACGCGCTGCGGCTCACCGTTCCCAACGGCTGGGAGGTCGTCCGGCACGAAGGCGAGTTCGCGCCACCGACCCCGTCGGATGACGACCTGACCGCGCTGGCCGAGGCCGTGCGCGAAGCGGGCAGACCGGACAGGCCGGTGGAGCCGCAGGTCAGCGCCCCGGGAGCCGGTCGCCGCGCACACCTGCGGGCGCTGCCCGACCCCGTGGACGAGTGAACAGATCGTGACGAACAGCTCTGGTCAAACCGGATGCTGCCAACGACATGCCGATCGCCGGTAGGCTGCCAACCACGTTGGTTGGGAACCGGGGAGGGTGCAGCGTGCGGGACCTGTCGGGGATCGTCAAGGCTTACGACATCCGCGGAGTGGTCGGCGAAGGCATCGATGCCGACGTCGTGCGGGAGATCGGAGCGGCGTTCACCAGACTGGTCGGCGGACCGGCCGTGGTGATCGGCCATGACATGCGGGAGTCCTCGCCCGGACTGGCGCAGGCGTTCGCCGAAGGCGTCACCGGCCAGGGCGTCGACGTCATCAACATCGGGCTGGCCAGCACCGACATGCTCTACTTCGCCTCCGGCAAGCTGGAGCTGCCGGGCGCGATGTTCACCGCCAGCCACAACCCGGCCCAGTACAACGGCATCAAGCTCTGCCGGGCGGGCGCAGCGCCCGTCGGCCAGGACAGCGGCCTGTCCGAGATCCGCGAACTGGTCGGTCACGGCGTGCCGGAGTTCCTCGGCGCCAAGGGGTCGACCAGCGAGCGCGACATGGTCGCCGAGTACTCGGCCTACCTGCTCGACCTGGTGAAACTGCGCGAGATCCGCCCGCTCAAGATCGTCGTCGACGCCGGCAACGGCATGGGCGGGCACACCGTGCCCACCGTGTTCGCCGACCTGCCGGTCGAACTCGTGCCGATGTACTTCGAGCTCGACGGCTCCTTCCCGAACCACGAGGCCAACCCGCTCGCCCCGGCCAACATCGTCGACCTGCAGGCCAAGGTCCGCGAGGTCGGAGCGGACGCGGGCCTGGCCTTCGACGGCGACGCCGACCGCTGCTTCGTGGTCGACGAGCGCGCCGAACCGGTCACCCCGAGCGCGATCACCGCGCTGGTCGCCGCCCGCGAGCTGGCCAAGGAGCCCGGCGGGACGATCATCCACAACCTGATCACCTCCAAGGTCGTGCCGGAGATCGTCTCCGAGCTGGGCGGCAAGCCGGTGCGCACCCGCGTCGGCCACTCGTTCATCAAGCAGACGATGGCCGAGACCGGAGCCATCTTCGGCGGCGAGCACTCCGCGCACTACTACTTCCGCGACTTCTGGCGCGCCGACTCCGGGATGCTGGCCGCGCTGCACGTGCTGGCCGCCCTCGGAGGCCAGGACGCGCCGCTGTCGGAGCTCATGGCCGACTACTCGCGCTACGAGGCCAGCGGCGAGATCAACTCCACGGTCGACGACCAGCAGGCCCGCCTGCGCGCCGTCGCCGACACCTTCGGTGACCGGAATGGCGCTTCTGTCGACGAGCTCGACGGGCTTACCGTGGAGCTGTCGGACGGGACGTGGTTCAACCTGCGCCCGTCCAACACCGAACCGCTGCTCCGGCTCAACGTCGAGGCGAGGGACACTGAGGCCATGGCCGCGCTGCGCGACGAGGTGCTCGCGGTCATCCGCGGATGAACCGACGTCGACACTGATGAGCGACACTCGCCGAAGCGCGCGAGTTGGGGAGGAAAACGTGGCCGTTGACCTGGAAGCGCAGTTGCTGGAGATCCTGGCCTGCCCGTGCGAGGAGCACGGCGCGCTGCGGCCCGGCTTGGCCGACGACGCGCAGGCCGACTACCTGACCTGCGCTTCCTGCGGCCGCGGTTTCCCGGTGCGGGACGGCATTCCGGTGCTGTTGCTGGAAGAAGCCGTCGGGGGCGGGTCTCCCGGCGGCGCCGGGGAGGGGTGAAGCGCCGGTGCTGGACGACAGTCTCCTCGACGACCCGGCCAGGCTGGCCGACGTCGATTCCGGCGGCCTGCTGAGGCTGGCCGCGCTCTCCGGCGCGCAGGTGCGCGCCACCGCCGAAACCGCGGCCGAAGCCGGCCTCGACGAACTGGCCGACGGCCGCCCGCGCGCGGTCGTGCTCCTGACCAGGCCCGGCGTGTCCACGGGCGTGGCGAACCTGCTGGTCGCGCTCACCGGCGCCCGCTGCCCGGTCCCGGTGGTGATCTCCGACGAGCTGCCGTCCTGGGTGGGACCGCTGGACGTGGTGTTCGCCCACACCGACGACGTCGGTGACGTCGCGCTCGCCGAATCCGTGGCCACCGCCTGCCGCCGCACCGCCAGCGTCGTGCTCGCGGTGCCCTCCGAAGGCCCCGTCGCCGCCGCGGGCGCGGGCCGCGCGAAGATCCTGGTGCCGCGCGTGCCGGTGCCGCCCGCGCTCGCGTTCGCCTACGTCTTCGCCGCCGGGATCAGCACCTTCCGCGCACTGGGCCTGTTGGACTTCGACACCGAGGAGCTCGCCGAAGAGCTCGACCGGGAAGCCGAGCGCGCCCACCCCGGCCACGAGTCCCTGAGCAATCCGGCCAAGTCGCTGGCGCTGCGGATGGCCGACCGCACCCCGCTGCTGTGGGGTCTGGGCCCCATCGCCGCCGCCGTGGCCGGCCACGGCGCGTTCGCGCTCGGCGCGCACGCGGGCGTTCCCGCCCACGTCGCCGAGTACCCGCACGCGGTCGTGCAGCGCGCGCTGCACCGCGCCGCCACTTCCGCCGGCTCCGAGGCCGACATCTTCGCCGACCCCGAGGACGAGCCGGGGGCGCAGCTGAGGGCCTTGCTGATCAGCACGCGCCACAACGACCAGGGGGAGGTGTTCGAACGGTCCGCTGCGCGGGACCTGCCCGGTGCGGACGTGGTCGTACCGGGGGACACGGTGCGCGCCGACCCGCTGCTGCGCGCGGCGGTCCTGGCGGCCCGGTTCGACCTGGCCGCCGTGTACCTGGGCCTGGCCGCGGGCACCCTCAACGGCCCGGGCTGGCCGGCCCTGGCCATGAGCTGAGGCGAGCCGCACCGAGAACCCGGGATCTCCCCGATGCCGCACGCCCGCCCGGCGAGGTGTGCTTGGCCGGACGAGCAAGCGCGAGAACGAGGAAGCGAGAACGACTGTGGAGCTACTGCGAAACGCGGTGCGCCCCTACGCCTGGGGCTCGCGCACCGCTATTGCGGATCTGCTCGGTCGGCCCGTCCCCACCCCGCACCCGGAAGCCGAGCTGTGGATGGGTGCTCACCCGGGTGACCCGTCCCGGGTGCTGCGACCCGACGGGGACGAGGTGTCGCTGCTGTCGCTGCTGGACTCCGAACCCGCGCACCACCTCGGCGACGAGTGCGTGCGCCGCTGGGGCGGCAGGCTGCCGTTCCTGATGAAGGTCCTCGCCGCCGACGAGCCGCTGAGCCTGCAGGCCCACCCGTCCGCCGAGCAGGCCGCCGAGGGCTTCTCCCGGGAGGAGCGGGCCGGGATCGCGCGCAACGCGCCCAACCGCAACTACCCGGACCCGACGGCCAAGCCCGAGCTGATCTGCGCGCTCACCGAGTTCCACGCGCTCGCCGGGTTCCGCGAGGCGCAGCGCACCGTCCGGCTGCTCGACGCGCTGGACGTGCCCAGCCTGCGCGCGCACCGCGAGCTGCTGGCCGCGCAACCGGACGCCAGCGGTCTGCGCGCCCTGTTCACGACCTGGATCACGCTGCCCGAGCACTACCTGCGCGACGTCCTGCCGGAGCTGCTGGACGCCTGCGTCGCGCACGTCAGGGAGCGCGGCGAGTTCGCCCTGGAGTGCCGCACGGTGCTGGAGCTGGGCGAGGCCTACCCGCACGACGCGGGAGTGCTGGCGAGCCTGCTGCTGAACCGGATCGTGCTGCAGCCGGGCGAGGCGATCTTCCTGCCCGCGGGCAACCTGCACGCGTACCTGCACGGCACCGGCATCGAGATCCTCGCCAACTCCGACAACATCCTTCGCTGCGGCCTGACGCCCAAGCACGTGGACGTGCCGGAACTGCTGAAGGTCCTGGACTTCTCGTGCGGGGACATGCGAGTCCTCAAGGGCGAGTCGCTGGACGCCAACCTGACGGCCTACCGCGCGCCGGCCGACGAGTTCGAGCTGTCCCGGCTGGACTGGACGCCGGCCGAGTCCGGAACCGTCCACCTGGACTCGCCCGGTCCGCAGATACTGCTGTGCACCAAGGGAAGCGTCCGCCTGACCAGCGGTCATCCGGGCAACGGCTCGCTGCCGCGCGAACTGGTCCTGCACCGCGGCCACTCGGTGTGGCTCGCCGCCAGCGATCCGGCGGTGGAAGTCCGCCCGGCCGAACTGGATCCGGACGGGCAGGCCCAGGTCTTCCGGGCCGCGGCCGGGTCGTTCTCGAGAGCGATCTCGCACAACGGTTAGGTTCACTCCGCCCCTGATCGAGCCGGGCACCCGGTAGATTCCTCCCGACATCGCAGCCGGATCGCCAGGAGGAGAACGTGTCAGCAGGGGGCGGGACCAAGGCCATCCTCGCCGCATTGGTCGCCAACGCGGGAATCGCGGTGGCCAAGTTCGGTGGATTCCTGTTCACCGGTTCGTCGTCGATGCTGGCGGAGTCGGTGCACTCGCTCGCCGACACCTCGAACCAGGGGCTGCTGCTGCTCGGCCAGAAGACCTCGCAGCGCAAGGCCTCCGAGGAGCACCCGTTCGGCTACGGCCGGGACCGGTACTTCTACTCGTTCGTCGTGGCGCTGATGCTGTTCACCCTGGGTTCGGTGTTCGCGCTCTACGAGGGCATCCACAAGATCGAGCACCCGGAGCCGCTGGAGTCGGCGTGGGTGGCGGTGCTCATCCTGGTGATCGCGATCGGCCTGGAGACCTACAGCTTCCGGACCGCCATCAAGGAATCGCGCGCGATCAAGGGCGAGCTGACCTGGTGGCAGTTCATCCGCCAGTCCAAGACCCCCGAGCTCCCGGTGGTGCTGTTGGAGGACCTCGGCGCGCTGGTCGGACTGGTGCTGGCGCTCGGCGGTGTGGGGCTGACGGTTCTGACCGGCAACGCGATCTTCGACGGCATCGGCACCGTGTGCATCGGCGTGCTGCTCGGGGTCATCGCGGTGGTGCTGATCGTGGAGACCAAGAGCCTGCTCATCGGCGAGGGCGCGAGCCGCGACGTGCTCGACGAGATCGTCGGCCAGTTGGAGTCCGAGCGCGTGGAGCGCGTCATCCACATCCGCACCCAGTACCTCGGACCCGACGAGCTGCTGATCGCGGCGAAGATCTGCTTCACCGAGTCGCTCTCGGTTGCGGAAGTCGCCGCCGAGATCGATGGTGCTGAAAAGCGGATCCGAGCGAACGTTCCGGCGGCTCGCCTGATCTACCTGGAACCGGATCTCGACCGTGGCCGGATGACCACGGCCTGACACAAGACACCGTCTTGTCATCACAACGGGTTAACGAAAACTATGGCGAACACTAGTCGACCGTTACCTGGAGCGACACAAGCAGGTTAGGGTGCGTTCCACCCCGCGACACTTGGGACTTGATGAGGAGGCGACAGTGCCAGGCACTGGGCTGTGGCGAACCAAGTCGGTAGAGCAATCCATTCTCGACACCGACGAGCCGGACACAAAACTACGCAAAAACCTGGGCACCTGGGACCTGATCGTCTTCGGCGTATCGGTCGTGATCGGTGCCGGCATCTTCACGCTCGCGGCACGCACGGCGGGTGACGTCTCCGGACCTTCGGTTTCGCTGGCCTTCGTGCTCTCCGCGATCGCCTGCGGGCTCGCCGCGCTGTGCTACGCCGAGTTCGCCTCGACGGTGCCGGTCGCCGGTAGTGCCTACACCTACTCCTACGCGACCTTCGGCGAGTTCATCGCCTGGATCATCGGCTGGGACCTGATCCTGGAGTTCGCGGTCGCCGCCGCGGCCGTGTCCAAGGGCTGGTCGGTGTACCTCGAAGAGGTCCTGAAGCTGATCGGGCTCAGCGTGCCCACCTCGCTGCCGCTCGGGCCGCTCCAGTTCGACTGGGGCGCGCTGCTGCTGGTCGTGGTGCTGTCCACGCTGCTGGCGGTCGGCACGAAGCTCTCCGCGCGGGTGTCGCTGGTCATCACCATCATCAAGGTGGCCGTCGTGCTGCTGGTGATCGTGGTCGGCCTCGCCTACATCAACGCCGACAACTACACGCCGTTCATCCCGCCGGCCGAACAGGCCACTGAGGACAGCCCGGCGATCGAGCAGTCCCTGCTGTCGCTGATGCTCGGCGGTCAGACCAGCACCTACGGCATGTTCGGCCTGCTGGCCGGTGCCTCGCTGGTGTTCTTCGCGTTCATCGGTTTCGACATCGTCGCGACCACCGCGGAGGAGACCAAGAACCCCCAGAAGAACGCCCCGCGCGGCATCCTGGGCAGCCTCGCGATCGTCACGGTCCTCTACGTCGCGGTCGCGCTGGTGGTCACCGGCATGGTGCCCTACACCGACCTGGCCACCACCGAGGACGGCACCCGGGCCACCCTGGCCACCGCGTTCGCGCAGCACGGCGTGACCTGGGCGGCGGCGATCATCTCCGTCGGCGCGCTGGCCGGTCTGACCACTGTGGTCATGGTGCTGCTGCTGGGCCAGACCCGCGTGCTGTTCGCGATGTCCCGCGACGGCCTGATGCCCAAGGGCCTGGCCAAGACCTCCACCGCCGGAACCCCGATGCGCGCGACGGTCCTGGTCGGCGTCGTGGTCGTCCTGGCGGCGGCCTTCTTCCCGGCGGACAAGCTGGAGGAGATGGTCAACGTCGGCACGCTGTTCGCGTTCATCCTGGTCTCGCTGGGTGTCATCGTGCTTCGGCGGACCCGTCCGGACCTGCCGCGCGGTTTCCGCGCCCCGCTGGTGCCGTTCGTGCCGATCCTGGCGATCCTGGCCTGCCTGTGGCTGATGCTGAACCTGACCGCCCTGACCTGGGTCCGGTTCATGGTGTGGATGATCGCCGGTGTGGTGATCTACTTCCTCTACGGCCGGTCGCACTCGCGCCTGGGCAAGGAGGGCGACGTCGCCCACGGCGGCTCCGTCACCAGCTAGCCCGAGCAACACCCCACAGCGGCGTCCTCCTGCGGGAGGGCGCCGCTGTTGCGTTCGGGGCTCGTCGACCTCCGCGGCGGCGGGCGGTTGTGGGCCGAACCGACCGGCACAACGGATCTCGATCACGGACGGTTGGGGAGAAACCGCCCACTGCCGGGGACGTCGAGGCCGCGGGCCACCGGTGGAGGGGAGTGACATGCCAAGGGGTCCACGCCTTCGCGGCGTGGCCCCCTGTGGTGGTGTCAGCTGTCGGAGCGGAGGGAAGCGCCGCGCTCCCAGGGGGCGATGCGGCCCCGGGGCTCGGTGATCTCCGGCAGGACCGAGGGCTCCGAGCGGGCCTCGGAGCCCTGCTGCGCGGGCAGCTCCGGGGCGTCCTCGGCGGGCTCCGCGGCCGGTTCCTCGTGCGACTGCTGCTCCGGGACCTCGGTCTCCGACCCGCCCTTGCGGAACGGGATGACCGGCTTGGAGCGCTTGGTCCTGGCGGCCTCCGCCGTCTCACCCGGAGTGCGGCGGGGCAGGTCCTCGACCGAATCCGTGATCGACCCGCCGTCGTCGCCCTGCGGGGACAGCGACGCGCCGAACGCGTGCGGATCCGGCGCCGACGGGATCTGCGGAGCCTCCGGCGTCGACAGCGGCAGCGCCGCACCGCGCACCGGCCGCTCCAGACCCGCCGCCATCGCCACGGCGCGATCCCACTCCGGATCACCGCTGTAGTCGGAATGCCCCAGCACACCGGGAACCCAGCGACGGCAGGAGAACGGGCCACGCTGCGGGTCCGGCAACCAGTGATCGCCACCGAGCACCAGGGCCCCGGTCGGCCCGCGCGTCGCCGCGGGCAGGGGACCCTCCGTGCCGTCGCCGCGAAGACCGACGCCGATCAGCATCCCGTTGTAGACCTGCCGGTTCCAGGTGGTCACGGCCCCGCCCAACGGGTCCGTGCCGCGGCACAGCGACCGCCACCGGTCGCCCAGCGACCCCGCCAGGTCCCGCAGCGCCGAATGCGGCACCACACCGGGGAAAGCGCGCGGGTAGGCCCACTGCAACTGCGAACCGGCCGTCACCAGGCCGACCCGCTCGCGGTCCTGCTCCGGCAGCTTCTCCAGCAGCCGCGCAGCCGCGACCGCGGCGAGCAGGCTGCCCTGGCTGTGACCGACCAGCACCACGCGCGTGTTCGGATCGGACAGGTGCTCGGCGGCCCGGTCGGCCAGCTCGGGGATCACCTTCAGCGCGTAGCACGGCGGCACCACCGGGTGCGCCTCGCGCGGCCAGAACAGCGCCAGATCGCCCAGCACGCCCAGCACCCGCGCGGTGTCGCGCTTCGTCGCCGCCAGGAACACCGTGCGCAGCAACCCGACCGCCAGACCCGCCAGCGTCACCACGCCGATCGCGCTCAACCAGCCGACGCTGGGCATCCCGGCGAACCGGGCCGCCAGGCTCGCCGCGGTGCTGACCGTCAGGACCCCGGCGATCACCAGGAACAGCTGGTGCGAGTACCGGCGCTGCAGATCGGCGAACTTCCAGGCGCTCGCCGCCTTGCGCTGGTCCTCCTTGCGGCCGGCGTGCAGCAGCGCGACCTCGTCCGGGATGGGAGCGCCGTCCTCGCTGCGCCGGAACCGGCGGACCAGTAACCACGGCAGCGCCAGCAGCAGCGACGCGGCCAGCAGCACCACCGCGCTGCCCCAGAAGAACGTCACGTCGTCGAACGCGGCCGGCAGCAGCAGCGGAGCGGAACCCGGAGCTCGCGGCACGCTCAGCGTCTCCCGGACGCTGAGCGCCAGGCCCGCGCCGAACCCGTTGCCGAGCATCGCCGCCAGCATCAGCACCGGCGCGCTCATCCAGCCGCCCGCCCACGGCCGCAGCTGCTTCGGCGAGGATTTCCACTCGGGCCGCGCCAGCAGCGACGCCGGGACCAGCAGCACGGCGACCGCCACGCAGGTCAGCACCAGCAGCGCGGTGATCGAGTCGATCGTCGAACCCGAACCGGGCAGCGGCCCCCTCAGCTCGCCCGGGAGCAGCGCCGCGGAAGCGACCAGCACACCGCCGACCGACATCAGCACCTGCCGCGCCCGCCGCCCGAGCAGCACCCGGAAGACCTTGCTCGTCTCCCGCATCCCGGCCGGATCGTCCAGCCCGGCGGTGCCGACGACGGACAGGACCAGCAGCGCGGCCGCGACCAGCCAGCGCGGGTCGAAGCTCGGCGACAGCGGTCCGCCCACCGCCACCAGAGCCACAGTGGACAGAGCGGCCGTCACGTGCAGCGCCCGCAGGGCCGGGGTGTCCGGATCGGACACGACGTTCTCGCCGGGCAGCATCGGCGCCAGCGCGGAGTGCTGCGGGCTGTCCTTCTTGGGCGCCGACACCCGCCAGGACACAGTGGACAGCCGGTGCATGAGCAGCACCACCAGCGCCACCGGCACCAGCAGCGCGGTCGAGCGCAGCACGTCGACACCGCGCAGCGCGTGCGGCACGAAACCCATGCACTGCGCGCCGGGTGCCAGGCACTGCGCCGCCACCAGGTCCAGGGTGATCACGGTCAGCTGCGCCACCAGCAGCATCGTCAGCAGCAGCGCGGACAACCGCAGCAGTCCGCGCAGCACCGAGCCCAGCATCCGGCTGAGCGGGTTCGCGGTGCGAGTCGGCGGCAGCATCCAGTGCGCCATGTTGGCCAGCGCGAACGGGAACAGCAGAGCCCAGGTCGCCTTCGCCAGACCACCCGAGGTCATCGCGCCCCACACGTAGCCCTCGACGATCCGGGGCACCGAGCGGTCGCCGGCGTTGAGCATCGGGCCCGGAACGGGTCGGCGCAGCCGGTCGGCCGGCCGCATGATGCGACCCACCCCGTCGCCGGCCACGTCCACCGACGCCACCGAATCCGTCAGCTCGTCGCCGGTGGTGCCGAGAATTCCGTGCACGCGCAGCTCAACGACGCGGGTGTCGGGCCCGGGTACTTGCACAGGGGTCCTCCCGAGCAGGTCGTGATCATCGAACGCCGAGGTGATTCTCCATCGTGGATGCACACATGGCGACCTCTACGATCACGATTGTGATCGTCCCGGCAGGGGATGTCATGATTTCGAACGTTTTGCCATCGGGCCGCCGACGAGCGACGACGGCACCCGGCACCCCGCGGACACCGTTGGGCTACCGTTTCCGACGTGGGACGACTCATCGTCATCGAGGGGCTGGACGGCGCGGGCAAGCGCACCCTGGCCCGGGGGATCACCGCGGAGCTCAACGCGCGCGGGTGCAGCGTGGCGAGCGCGGCGTTCCCGCGCTACGCCGAGGACGTGCACGCCGAACTCGTGGCCGAGGCGCTGCGGGGTGAGCACGGCGACCTCGGGTCCTCCGTGCACGGCATGGCTGTCCTCTACGCGCTCGACCGCAGGGGAGCGGCCGACGGGCTGCGCGCCGACCTCGACACCCACGACGTCGTGCTGCTCGACCGCTACGTCGCCTCCAACGCCGCCTACGCCGCCGCGCGGCTGCACCAGCACGCCGACGGCGAGGTCGTGTCCTGGGTCCGCGACCTGGAGATCACCCGCTTCGGGCTTCCCGAGCCGGACCTGCAGATCCTGCTCCGGGTGCCCGCCGAGGTCGCCACCGGTCGGGCCGAGCACCGCGAGCGCACCGAGTCCGACCGCCGCCGCGACCGCTTCGAATCCGACACCCCGCTCCAGCAGCGCTGCGCCGAGGTCTACGCCGAGCTCGCCGAGGCGGACTGGTGGACCCCGTGGGTCGTCGTCGACGGGGCCGACGAGGTCGATTTCGCGGTGCTCGTCGACAAGCACGTCCTCGCCTGAAGGTTGAAACCGACACCACAGGGAGGCTGCTCCATTCGGTGGTACCGGTTGCGCTGAACCGGCGTCGAGTTCGCTACCTGCGACGACACCCGGCGGGTGGATGCACGGACTCCAAGTGACAAGTGCAACGATGTGGTGCATGAAGGCACGCGTGCTCGTGGTGGACGATGATCCGGCCCTGGCCGAAATGCTGACCATCGTGCTCCGGGGAGAGGGGTTCGAGACCGCTGTCGTCAGCGACGGCACCAAGGCGATGCCCGCCTTGCGCGAGCTCAAACCCGACCTGGTCCTGCTGGACCTGATGCTGCCCGGCATGAACGGCATCGACGTATGCAAGGCGATCCGGACCGAGTCCGTGGTGCCCATCGTCATGCTCACCGCCAAGAGCGACACGGTCGACGTCGTCCTCGGCCTGGAGTCCGGCGCCGACGACTACATAGTGAAGCCCTTCAAGCCGAAGGAGCTCGTCGCCCGGCTGCGCGCCCGGCTGCGCCGCACCGACGCCGAGCCCGCCGAGGTGCTCACCATCGGCGACGTGATCATCGACGTGCCCGGGCACGAGGTCACCCGCGACGGCCAGCCGATCGCGCTGACCCCGCTGGAGTTCGACCTGCTGGTCGCCCTGGCCCGCAAGCCGCGCCAGGTCTTCACCCGCGAGGTGCTGCTGGAGCAGGTGTGGGGCTACCGGCACGCGGCCGACACCCGCCTGGTCAACGTGCACGTGCAGCGCCTCCGCTCCAAGGTCGAACGCGACCCGGAGCGCCCGGAGGTTGTGCTCACGGTCCGAGGCGTCGGCTACAAAGCAGGCCCTCCGTGACGAGGGTCTGTTCCAGTGGGTGCTTTGCTGGTCGGTGCCGGTTGCGGAACCTGAGGCGCCGTCCGGACTCCGTGCGCCACTCCTGATGTGTTCCGCTTACCCCGGGGGTGGACATCGGCGTCGCGGCGTGCTCGCCTGACGACGTCTGGCGAACCCGCGGCGGTGCCAGCTGCGAGAGTGGGCACAGAGAAGGCGGCTCCGCCGCTTGCCCGTGGTGTTGGAACAGGGACGGTCGCCGTGAGCGTGTGGACGCGCCAGAGCCGCTGGGTGCGGTTGTTGAGCAGTCGTGTCCGCGAGGAGACGCGCGCTCGCTGGCACCGCTTCGAGGCGCTGTGGCGGCGGTCGATGCAGCTGCGCGTCGTCGTCAGCACCCTCGCGCTGTCGCTGGCCGTGGTGATCGTGCTGGGCATGGTGCTGCAGTGGCAGATCACCTCGCAGCTGCTGGAGTCCAAGGAGCAGGCCGCGATCTCGCAGGCCGAGGTGAGCCTGCCGATCCTGGAGCGCGAGCTCACCGCCGTCGACCCCAACTCCGACAGCGTCTCCGAGCAGCTGCAGGCCGCCCTGAACCGGCTGACGACCTCCTCCTCCGGCCAGTCCACCAGTGATGTCGCCGGCGCGTTCACCGCCGTGCTGGTGGACGGTCGAGCGCCCGGTGCGCGCCACGCGCAGCCCGCCGCCGGTCCCATCGAGGACGTGCCCGAGGACCTGCGCGTGTTCGTCGAACGCGGCCAGCTCGCCACCAAGATCCACACCGTGCCGGACGGCCAGGTCACGATGATGATCGTCGGGACCCCGGTGTCCAGCGCGACCCGCCCGCTGCAGATCTACCTGCTGTTCCCGCTGACCGCCGAGCAGCAGACCCTCGCCGGTCTGCAGCGGACCCTGCTGGTCAGCGCCGTGGTGCTGCTGGCGCTGCTGGGCGCGATCACCAACCTGGTGACCCGCCAGGTCGTGCGTCCGGTGCGGCAGGCCGCGCAGACCGCCGAGCAGCTCGCCGAAGGCGACCTGGACAAGCGGATGCGGGTGATCGGCGAGGACGACATGGCCCGGCTCGCCGAGTCGTTCAACGAGATGGCCGACAGCCTCAAGCAGCAGATCACGCAGCTGGAGGAGTTCGGCCAGCTGCAGCGCCGCTTCACCTCCGACGTCTCGCACGAGCTGCGCACCCCGCTGACCACGGTCCGGATGGCCGCCGACGTGCTGCACGCCTCCCGCGAGGAGTTCCCGCCCGGCCTGTCGCGCTCCACCGAGCTGCTCGTCGACGAGCTCGACCGCTTCGAGCTGCTGCTCGCCGACCTGCTGGAGATCTCCCGACTCGACGCCGGCGTCGCCGACCTGGCCGCGGAGCGGCTCGACCTGCACGAGATCGCCGAGCGCGCCGCCGAATCCGTGCGCGCCATCGCCGACACCAGCGGCGTCGAGCTCCGCGTGCTCGCACCCGCCGACGGCACCGACCTCGCCATCGTCGCCGACGCCCGCCGCGTCGAGCGCATCATGCGCAACCTCGTCGCCAACGCCATCGACCACGCCGAAGGCGGCCCGGTCGAGCTGCGCTTCGGAGGCAACGAGCAGGCCGTCGCCGTCACCGTCCGGGACTACGGCGTGGGGCTGCGCAGCGGTGAAGCCGAGCTGGTGTTCACCCGCTTCTGGCGCGCCGACCCCTCCCGCAACCGGCGCAGCGGCGGCACCGGGCTCGGCCTGTCGATCAGCCAGGAGGACGCCCGCCTGCACGGCGGTGAACTCGACGCCTGGGGCGAACCCGGCGAAGGCTCCTGCTTCCGCCTGACGCTGCCGCGCAAACCCGGCAAGGAACCCGAGACCAGCCCGCTGTCGCTGCCGAGCACCCGGCGCATCGCCGCCCCCGAAGCGCTGCTGGCCACCGGCGTGGAACGGCCGTCCGAAGCCGACGGCGAGCAGGACGTCCGCGACAACGGGCCCGCTCGCCTGACCGAAGAGTCCTGGGAGGAGAAGTGATGGACGCGCACCGGGCACGCCGACTGGCGGCACTGCTGGTCCTGCTGCTGTCGGTGTCGGCATGCGCGTCGATCCCGGAGGACTCCGAGCCCAAGGCGGTCAAGGAGGTCGACGGCAGCAACACGACCATCCCGATCAACCCGCCACCGGACGACATCGACGCGCTGGCCCTGGTGCGCAGCTTCGTCGACAAGGCCGCTTCGCCCGCCAGCAACCACGAGTCGGCCCGCAAGCACCTGGCGGAGTCGATGGAGCGCAACTGGACGCCACCGCCGGGCATGCTGATCGTGGAGAACGTCGACACCATCCCGGTCGCCACGCCGCAGCCGCAGCCCGAGGGCGTTCAGCTGGTGACGCTGCGGGCCGACCGGATCGGCAGGCTGCTCGCCGACTCCTCGTTCGTGCCCGAGAGCGGCGAGTTCGCCGTGGACGTGCGGGTCGAGCGCCAGAGCAACGGCCAGTGGCGGATCACCACTCCGCCGCCGGAGCTGGTCGTGAGCAAGACGTCCTTCACCTCCATCTTCCGGCCGGTGCCGATCTACTTCCTCGACCACGACCTCACCGGAGTCGCCTCCGACCTGCGCTACGTGGTGGCGCAACCGGCCACCACGCTGCCGCGCCGGGTCATCGACCTGCTCACCTCCGGGCCGTCGGAGGGCATGCGGCAGGCGATGCGCACCGCCATCCCGCCCGGAGTGCACCCCAAGACCAACACCACCGAGGCCGCCGACGGCGCCATGGAGGTCAACCTCAGCGAGCTCGGCGACGTCTCTCCCGAGATGCGCGAGCTGATCGCCGCGCAGGTGGTCTACACGCTCGAGGGCGTGAGCAGCGCGCGCGTGCGCATCACGGAAGAGGGCGTTCCGCTGCTCCCGGACGGCAAGGACCTGCGGCCCACCGACATGGAGCAGTACGAGGCCGACAACGTGCAGCGCCCGGACCTGCCGGGCCTGGCGGTGGTCGACGAACGCGTCCTGGTGCTCGACCGGAACGCGCGGCCGATCCCCGGGCCGGCCGGTTCCGGTGAGTACGACGTGGTGCGCGCGGGGCGCTCGCCGCACGGCGACAAGTTCGCCGCGGTCACCCGCCGCCCCGGTGGTGTGGCGCTGCGCGTCGGCGACTTCGGCGAGCAGCTGGCCGAGCTGCCCACGGTCGGCAACTACATGAGCAAGCCGACGTGGCGCGGCGACGAAGAGGCGTGGACCGTCGTCGACGGCCGCGACGTGGTGCGCGCGGTCGACACCGGCGGCGAGTGGACGCCGCAGACCGTCGACATCCGCGCGCTGCCGCCGGGCCGTCCCATCACCGACCTGCGGTTGTCCCGCGACGGCACCCGGATCGCGGCGGTGATCGACGGCAGCGTGGTGGTCGCCGGGGTCGCCGAGCAGGACGGCCACGCGGTGCTGCAACGCCCGGTGGTGCTGCGCGCTCCGCAGGACATGCAGGTCACGTCGGTGGAGTGGCGGCAGGACGAGTCCCTCGTCGCGATCACCGACAGCAACAACTACCCGGTCTACGACCTGTCGGTGGACGGCTTCCGCTGGGAGCCCTACACGGCGGCGAACCTGGGCCAGCCGCTGACGGCGGTCACGGTCGGACCGGGAGGCCAGGTGGTGGTCGCCGATCGCCACGGCATCTGGCAGTCCCAGGACACCGACGACGTCTGGTCCCTGACCGACGCGCCGATCGGGGGCGCGTCCATCCCGTTCTACCCGGGCTGATCACCGACGCGCGCCGGTGAGTCGGATCGGCGATCGGGCCATGATCGGCCGATGCCGTCCTGCCTGCGCGAAGCGCTCTCCGGCCTGGCCGACCTGCTGCTGCCGCTGCACTGCGTCGGCTGCGACGTCGCGGGCACCGCGTGGTGCCCGCGCTGCGCGGGCAGGCTCGGCGGGCTGCGCCGGGTGGACCGGCCGATGTTCGGGAACTCGCCACCGGTGTTCGCCCTCGGCCGATATCGGGGCGTCGCCCGCCGCGCGGTGCTGGCCTACAAGGAGGACGGTCAGCGCGGGCTCGCCCCTCCGCTGGGCGCGCAGCTGGCCACGGGGCTGCGCTCGATCACCCTCGACCGCTCGCTGGAACCGGGGTGGTGGCTGGTGCCCGCGCCCTCGCGCGCGATGACCTCGCGGCGGCGCGGCGGTGCCCACATGGCCCGGATCGCGCACTTCGCGGCGATCGAGCTCAGCGCCGCGGGGATGCCGGCGCGCGTCGCCGACTGCCTGCTGACCGGACCGGGGGCCGCGGATTCGGCCGGGCTCACCCCGCAGCAACGCCTCGACAACCTCGCCGGCCGGGTGCTGGTGCGCCCCGGCCGGCTGCCCCCGGAGGGGGCGCAGGTCGCGTTGCTCGACGACGTCGTGACGACGGGAGCGACGGTGACCGGCGCCGCGGCCGCGCTCGACGGGGCCCGACGCCCGGTCGCGGTGGCGCTGGCCCTGACCGCGACGGCCGGCTGATCTCGTCGAGTGATTTCGCCTTACCTGATCGGCCCAGGAACTGATCGGCGGCCGCGTTCGTTCCCCTGGTGTGAGCTGGCTGAAAAGGCAGATCGCCCCCATGCGCAGAGCTACTGCGCTTTCTACCCGAACGGGTGAACCACCCGTTCGGAGGCTCACTTCGGCCACGCCTGGCACGCAGCGTGATCTGCTGCTTTCGGCAGCAAACATCACTCTCGGTGGATGCTTGACTTCGCCCGTCTGAGGGGGTGTCACAAATCGATAAACCGAGCTAACGTGGCGAACCAATCCAGCCGACCGAGGCGGAGGGAAGGAGCGAAACCCATGTCCCTGGCGCCTGAAATGAGCTGATCTCCTTTCCGGGCGCCCCCGTGCACACCTCGCCTACGGAGCATGCAAGGAACGGAGGTCGTGAATGGATATCGTCGTCAAGGGTCGTAACGTTCAGGTTCCCGATCACTACCGGGAGCACGTCAACACCAAGATGACCCGGCTTGAGCGGTACAACCGGAAGGCCATTCGGGCGGAAGTGGAACTGTTCCACGAGAAGAATCCCCGCCAGGCCAAGAACTGCCAGCGAGTCGAGATCACTCTGAAGGGCAAGGGCGCTCCCATTCGAGCCCAAGCCTGCGCAGGCGACTTCTACGCCGCCCTCGACGCCGCGACGACCAAGCTGGAGAGCAGGCTCCGGCGCATGCACGACCGTAGAAAGGTGCACTACGGACAGCACAACCCGACTTCCGTGGCAGAGGCGACCGCAGCGATGGCGGACCGGCCCGTGGTGACCGGCCCGGTCGGATCCGGCTCCGGTGGAGCCGAAGGCCGAACCGCGCTGCTCGAAGCGCCCCAGGAAGCTCCCGCGTACACCGCCGAGGTGCCGGGACAGCGCATGACCGAAGAGGACGGCTACGCCCCCGGCCAGGTCGTGCGCGAGAAGGAGCACTCGGCCAAACCGATGACCGTCGACGAAGCCCTCTACCAGATGGAACTGGTGGGGCACGACTTCTACCTCTTCTCCGACGCGGACAGCGGACGTCCCAGCGTCGTCTACCGCAGGAAGGGATTTGACTACGGCGTGATCCGACTCGCCGAGGCATGAAACCCATCTGGGCGGCTTGCCCGGCGGAACCTGAGAGACGTCGTCCGACCGCGGGCGCCACTCCTGTACCGAGCGGAGTGGTCGTCCCGGCCGGGACGACACCCCAGAACCCGCGGCGGTGCGAGCTGCGAGAGTGGGAAGCAGGCAGCGGTTGACGCCGCTCGCCCGACGGCACAGGGCGAGTCTGCGCCACGCCCGACCCACACGGCTGTCCCCCGCGTACGGTGGTTCGCGGGGGACAGCCGTATGTTGCGGTCCGCCAACGCTGCATCGGACTACGGCACACCCCCACAGCCAGCTCTAATACGATGGCCACAAAGCGTCCGTGACGGACGCGTCACGATCAGCTAGCGAGGTCGACCGGATGGTCCTGTCCCGACTGCTCCGCGCCGGCGAGGGCAAGATGCTCAAGCGCCTGCGTGCTATCGCAGCGCACATCAACGAGCTCGAAGACACCGTCGTCGGTTTGTCCGATGCCGAGCTGCGGGGCAAGACAGACGAGTTCAAGCGCCGCCACAGCGACGGAGAGTCGCTCGACGACCTGCTGCCCGAAGCCTTCGCGGTCGCCCGCGAAGGCGGCAAGCGCACCCTCGGCCAGCGGCAATTCGACGTGCAGCTGATGGGCGGCGCCGCCCTGCACCTGGGCAACATCGCCGAGATGAAGACCGGTGAGGGCAAGACCCTGACCTGCGTCCTGCCCGCCTACCTCAACGCCATCACCGGCGAAGGCGTGCACGTGGTCACCGTCAACGACTACCTCGCCAAGCGCGACGCCGAGTGGATGGGCCGCGTGCACCGCTTCCTCGGCCTGGAAGTCGGCGCGATCCTCGCCGAGATGACCCCGGAGCAGCGCCGCCAGGCCTACGCCGCCGACATCACCTACGGCACCAACAACGAGTTCGGCTTCGACTACCTGCGCGACAACATGGCCTGGAGCCTCGCCGACTGCGTGCAGCGCGGCCACCACTTCGCCGTGGTCGACGAGGTCGACTCCATCCTCATCGACGAAGCCCGGACCCCGCTGATCATCTCCGGACCCGCCGACCAGTCCTCCCGCTGGTACCAGGAGTTCGCCCGGCTCGCCCCCATCCTCAAGCGCGACGCGCACTACGAGGTCGACGAGCGCAAGCGCACGGTCGGCGTCACCGAAGAGGGCGTGTCGATCATCGAGGACCAGCTCGGCATCGAGAACCTCTACGAGGCCGCGAACACGCCGCTCGTCGGCTACCTCAACAACGCGCTCAAGGCCAAGGAGCTCTACCAGCGCGACAAGGACTACATCGTCCGCGACGGCGAGGTGTCCATCGTCGACGAGTTCACCGGCCGAATCCTGGCCGGTCGCCGCTACAACGAGGGCATGCACCAGGCGATCGAGGCCAAGGAAGGCGTCGAGATCAAGGCCGAGAACCAGACGCTGGCCACGATCACGCTGCAGAACTACTTCCGCCTCTACGACAAGCTGGGCGGCATGACCGGTACCGCCGAGACCGAGGCGGCCGAGTTCCACACCACCTACAAGCTCGGCGTGGTGCCCATCCCCACCAACGAGCCGATGGCCCGCATCGACCAGCCCGACCTGGTCTACAAGGGAGAGCCCGCCAAGTTCGAGGCCGTCGCCGAGGACATCGCCGAGCGCCACGAGAAGGGCCAGCCGGTCCTGATCGGCACCACGAGCGTCGAGCGCTCCGAGTACCTGTCGAAGCTGCTCACCAAGCGCGGCATCCCGCACAACGTGCTCAACGCGAAGAACCACCAGCGCGAGGCCGCGATCATCGCCGAGGCCGGCCGTCTCGGCGCCGTCACCGTCGCCACCAACATGGCCGGCCGCGGTACCGACATCGTGCTGGGCGGCAACGTCGACCACCTCGCCGACGCCGAGCTGCGCGAGCGCGGCCTCGACCCGGTGGGCAACCGCGAGCAGTACGAGGCCGAGTGGTCGGCCGTCGTCGAGAAGATCAAGGCGCAGGTCGACGCCGAAGCCGACCGGGTCCGCGAGGCCGGCGGCCTCTACGTGCTGGGCACCGAGCGGCACGAGTCCCGCCGCATCGACAACCAGCTGCGCGGTCGTTCCGGCCGTCAGGGCGACCCCGGCGAGTCCCGCTTCTACCTGTCGCTGGGCGACGAGCTCATGCGCCGCTTCAACTCCGCCATGGTCGAGACCGTCATGACGCGCCTGAAGGTGCCCGACGACGTCCCGATCGAGCACAAGATGGTCTCCCGCGCGATCCGCAGCGCTCAGACGCAGGTCGAGCAGCAGAACATGGAGATCCGCAAGAACGTCCTCAAGTACGACGAGGTGATGAACCAGCAGCGCACCGTTATCTACGACGAGCGCCGCCGCGTCCTGGCCGGTGAGGACCTGCAAGAGCAGATCATGCACATGCTCACCGACGTCATCACCGCCTACGTCGACGCCGAGACCTCCGCCGGCTACGCCGAGGACTGGGACTTCGAGAAGCTCTGGAAGGCGCTGGGCTCGCTGTACCCGGTCGGCCTGAGCTGGGAGAAGCTGGTCGAGGAGGACGACGACCTCAGCAAGGAACACCTGCTGGAGCTGATCACCGCCGACGCCAAGGACGCCTACGCCAAGCGCGAGGCCGAGGTCGACGGCAAGGTCGGCCCCGGTGCGATGCGGGAGCTGGAGCGGCGCGTGCTGCTCAGCGTCCTGGACCGCAAGTGGCGCGAGCACCTCTACGAGATGGACTACCTCAAGGAGGGCATCGGCCTGCGCGCCATGGCGCAGCGCGACCCGCTGATCGAGTACCGCCGCGAGGGCTTCGACATGTTCGGCGGCATGCTGGACGCGCTGAAGGAGGAGTCGGTCGGCTTCCTGTTCAACGTCCAGGTCGAGGCCGCCGAGCCCGAGCCCGCACCGGAGCAGCCGGCTGTGCCGGTCTCGGTGAGCCAGGGGAGCAACGGCGTCCCCGAGGTCCCGCAGACGCCGCAGGTCCCGCAGGTGGACGCTCAGCCGCAGGGCGCGCGTTCCCGGCGGGCCAAGCCCGCTTCGGCGGGCCCGGCCCTGAGCCAGCTCGCCGGAGGCCCCGGCGAAGGCGAGCAGACCCCGCCCGCGCTGCGCGGTGGCGGACTGCAGGGCCCCGGCAACCAGCGGCTGAGCTACTCCGGCCCGGACGAGACCGGCGAGATGCAGAAGATCTCCGAGCAGGACGACCCGGAGACCCGCAGCGGCACCCGCCGCGAGCGTCGCGCTGCCGCCCGCGCCGACAACAAGAAGAAGAAGCGCTGACGATCCGCTCAACGCGAAGGGCCCCGGACCGTGTGGTCCGGGGCCCTTCGCTTCTCGGGCGCGGCAGTTGCCGCCGCGATCACGAGTTGGGGCGCTTGCCGTGGTTGGCCTTGTTCTTGCGCCGGTCCTTCTTCTTGCGCGCGCGCTTGCCCATAAGGCGACTCCCTCGAAGTTCGAGTTTCACTCCAGCCCGGTGACCGCGAGTGATCAACTGACACCCGGTCTCCGCTGGGATTTCGAGGTTCCAGTCTGCCATGTCCGATACCTGCCGTCGGCGGGTGGTGGCGGTCGTGGTTTCCTAAGCGGGGGCCGGAGTCGGCCGCGACGAGGAGGAAGAGATGGCCGAGGAGATCCGCGCCGAGACGGTGGCCAGCGTCATGGCGGTGTCGATGTCCGAAGGCGATGCTGTCAACGACGGTGACTCGCTGGTGCTCCTGGAGTCCTTGAGCATGGAGATGCCGGTGCTCAGCGAGGTGTCCGGCACGATCAGCTCCATCGCGGTCAAGCCGGGTGACGTCGTTGAAGAGGGCGATCTGATCGCCGTCGTCGAGTGACGACCCGCTTCGTTCCGAGCAGCAGACCCGGAGGGCCGCCTTGTCCACGCTGAGTGATCTTCTCGCCGAACACACCGGACTGTCCGGCACTGCCGCCGACCACCTGCAGCTGGTGGTCGCCGAGTGGCAGCTGCTGAGCGACCTGTCGTTCGCGGATTTCCTCATGTGGGTGCCGATCGGCCCCTCGGAGGCACCCGAGGACCGCTTCCTGTGCGTCGCCCAGGCCCGTCCCACCACCGCGCCCACCGCGCACCCGGAGGACGTGGTCGGCTCCGAGGTCACCCAGGACGACCACCCGCAGCTCCGGCGGGCCGCCCTGGAGGGCCGCATCTGCCGCGAGGAGGACCCGCGCTGGCACCTGGGGGTTCCGGTCCGGCGCGAGACCATCCCGGTGAAGCTCGGCGACGAGATCGTGGCCGTGCTCAGCCGGGACACCAACCTCGCCGTGCCGAGAGTGCCCAGCCCGCTGGAGATCTCCTACCTGGGCAGCGCCGCCGACCTGTGCCAGATGGTCGCCGACGGCACGTTCCCCACGCCGGAGCCCGCGCCTGACGTGCACACCAGTCCGCGCGTCGGTGACGGCCTGATCCGGCTGGACAACTCGGGAACGGTCGTGTTCGCCAGCCCCAACGCGCTGTCGGCCTACCACCGCATGGGCCACGCGGCGGACCTGGTCGGAGCCCAGCTGGCGCCGCTGACGCGGTCGCTGCTCAACGACCCGTTCGACGCGGACGAGGTCTCGCAGCGGGTCCGGCGGGCGATGGGCGGCGAGCCCAGCATGCGCATCGAAGCCGAGGCGCGCGGTGCGACGGTGCTGTTCCGAGCGCTGCCGCTGCGCCCGCGCGGCCAGTCGGCCGGCGCGCTGGTGCTGGTCCGCGACGTCACCGAGGTCAAGCGGCGGGACCGGGCGTTGATGTCCAAGGACGCCACGATCCGCGAGATCCACCACCGCGTGAAGAACAACCTGCAGACCGTGGCGGCGCTGCTGCGGTTGCAGTCGCGGCGCACCGGCAACAACGAGGCCCGGCTGGCGCTGGACGAATCGGTGCGGCGGGTGACCTCGATCGCCCTGGTGCACGAGACGCTGTCGATGTCGGTGGACGAGCGCGTCGACCTCGACGACGTGGTGGACCGGGTGATCCCGATGATGAGCGACGTCGCCGTCGCCGAGACCGGGGTGAAGGTCAGCCGCGGCGGGAAGTTCGGGGTGGTGTCGGCGGAACTGGCCACGCCGCTGGTGATGGTCCTGACCGAGCTGGTGCAGAACGCTTTCGAGCACGCCTTCCCGGAGGGTCAAGGCGGGGAAGTGGTCGTGCAGGCGGAGCGTTCGGCGCGCTGGCTCGACGTCGTCATCTCGGATGACGGTCGTGGCCTGCCGAAGGGATTCTCCCTCGAGCGCGCCGAACGTCTCGGCCTGCAGATCGTGCGGACCCTGGTGGAGTCTGAGCTCCGCGGGTCTCTGAGCTTGCGTGGCCGCGGTCATCAACGTGGTACCGAAGCGGTTTTGCGGGTGCCTCTGAAGTACCGACGGTGACGGCCCGTATACTGGGCGCCACGCTGGTGCGTCGATCACTCGGGTGACGTCCCCACGCGCCGGGGACGTCGGGCCGATCGGGTCGGTTTCCCCGGTTCCGGCTACCCCGTGGTGATGGGGAGATCGGCTGGAACGTGCGGGACCGACATCGACGCTGATCGGCCGGAGCTGCTAGTCGGGGTCGGGTCAGTTCTTTCGGTGCGAGGCCGTGTGCGGCTGGGGCGAGACGGGCGGTCGGTCACCGGGGGTGCGACCGACCGGCCACGTCTCAGCGAGCTGCTACTCAGGCGTTGGTGCGCGCCCGGGTGCGAGCGTTGCGCCGCTTGAGGGCACGCCGCTCGTCTTCGCTCATGCCGCCCCAGACGCCGGCGTCCTGGCCGCTCTCGAGTGCCCACGCCAGGCACTGAGAGGCAACCGGACAACGGCGGCATACGGCCTTCGCCTCGGCGATCTGCAGCACAGCAGGACCGCTGTTCCCAACCGGGAAGAACAGCTCCGGGTCCTCGTCACGGCAAACCGCATCGTGGCGCCAGTCCATTGTTCCTTGCTCCTCGCTAGGCGCGCCCATGCGCGCCGATAGTTCGTTCGGGGTGTTTGTGAATGCTTTCACGGAGTCCGTGTGCTTGTGAATGCTTTCACGAACTGCCGCGATGTCAAGAGGTCGATCTCGGGCGGTGAGCGAACTCACCTGAAAGATCGACGAGACTTGACCAGGGGTTTCGGTGTGCTCCCGGACTCAGACGGGGGTCATGAGTCGGCAGCGACGTCCATCCGTGACCAGAAGGTTATACAGCGACGCGGAGAGCGTTCGGGACTGAGGAGAACTCGATCGCCGATCGCTCACCCAGGCAATCGCCGTCCACCTGCAGGCGCAACGGCTCCGTACAGGTTACGCGTAGATGGGGCACATCCGCAGCCTGTATTGAATTTCTTCCGTGTGGTTTCCCTCTACCGCGCAGCATCTCCGCTACGTGTCGCAACACAGGGTAGGCAGTCATCCTCTTCAGCGCGAACACGCCGAGACCGGTGTCGAAGCTGGTCTCGGGGCTCATGCGCACCGGCGTCGAACCCAGGTAGGTCCACGGGTCGGTGTTGGAGACAAACACACTGTGTAGTAGCTCACTCGGGTGATCGTCACCGATTTGCAAGCTCAGCTTCGGTTCCCCACGGGCCATCCGAACGTAGCAGGCCAGGGCAATCCGGGCATACAGGGCGGGGGTGGCTTCGCGGCCGCGCGACCGCTGGCGCTCCATCTCGGCGACGACCTCGGCGTCCCAGCCGATGCCGGCGTTGAAGGTGAACCACCTCTCGTCGGCCCTGCCCAACCCGACCTGGCGGGTGCTGCGCTCGGCCAGCGCGCGCATCAGGTGGTGCGTGGCGTCGACCGGGTCCTTGGGGATCCCGAGCGCGCGGGCGAAGACGTTCGCCGAACCGCCGGGCACCACGCCCAGCGTCGGCATCGCCGGATCGCCGGGCTCGGCGACCTCGAACATGCCGTTGACCACTTCGTTGACCGTGCCGTCGCCACCGTGCGCGATGACCAGGTCCGCGCCGTCCCGGACGGCGTCCCTCGCGGCCTCCGAGGCGTGCCCGAAGTGCCGCGTCTCCACGACGTCCAGCTTCAGCACACTGGCCAGGGCGGCGGCGAGCACATCGCGGCCACTGGCTGTGGTGGAGGTCGCCTGCGGGTTGACGACGAGAACGGCGCGCACAACCGAAGCCTAAGCGAGACGGTTTCGTGTCCGTCGGGCGCGGGGCCAGGTTCCGCGGGCCGCGAAGTCTCAACTGGGCTGTCCGGTCACCTCCGAGTCCGACGCGGACCGGGACCGGCCGAGGTGCGCGGCACGGGCGGACGCGGCGAGGGAACGCACCAGGAGCGGATGCGCCGTGCCGCTGACCACCGGTTTCCGGTGACGAGCGGATGCGTAACCCCGGAACGCACCCGACCGTTGTCCACCGGCTGCCGACGTGCACGCGGCGAGTTCGACGGACACCCCGATATCCGCGAACGCCGCTTCAGCCATGAGTCGATCATGTCCTCTCGACGCCTGCGGCAGCTATGCGGCGATCGGGCGGTATTACCATCGAAAGCGCACACGCAGAGTCACTGGCGGGGTCGTGGCCCCGTTCGAGGAGAGGGCCCCTTGTCTACCGAGACCGTTCCCCGCACGGTGCGCATCGCCGGCGTGCTGACCACCTTGCAGGCGGTGGCAGCCCTGGTGTTCGTCGTTGCGCTGCTGGTCCGCAGCGCCTCCAGCGACCTCGGCGGCGTCGGTCAGCTCGAACGCGGCGAGACGTGGGGCGAGGCGGGCTACTACGCGCTGCTGGCCTCCGGTGTGCTCGCCGCGGGCATCGGCCTGATCAAGGGCAAGCACTGGGCCCGCACGCCGGCTCTGCTGCTGCAGCTGCTGCTGCTCGGCACCGCCTGGTACGCCGCCGGCCCGTCCGGGCGACCCCTGATCGGCCTGATCATCGCGGTGCCCGCCGTGGCGGTGCTGTGGTTCCTGTTCAACCGCGAGGGCCGCGAGTGGTCGTTCCACGCCTCGATGGCCCCCGACGCCCGCGAGGACTGACGGGTCAGCTCCCGAAGGAGCGCAGGGCGTCCCCGGTGAGCCGGTAGACGCTCCAGCCGTCCATCGGGAAGGCGCCCTGGGCCTTGTAGAAGGCGATCGAGGGCTCGTTCCAGTCCAGCACCGACCACTCCAGCCGCGCGTAGCCGCGCTCGACGCACTCGCTCGCCAGCGTCCGCAGCAGCTGCTTGCCCAGGCCCGAACCCCGGTGCTCCGGCCGCACGTAGAGATCCTCCAGGTAGATCCCGTGCACGCCCTCCCAGGTGGAGAAGTTCAAGAACCACAGGGAGAGCCCGACGACCGCACCGTCCACTTCGGCCACGTGCCCGAACAGGGCGGGGTCCGGGCCGAACAGCGCCGTCCGCAGCTGCTGCTCGGTCAGGTGGCAGGAATCGGGCTCCTCCTCGTACCTGGCGAGCTCGCGCACCAGCTCCACCATCGCCGCCACGTCGTCCTCGCGAGCCCGCCGGATCATCCCGTCCTCCACTGCCAACCGAGCCTGCTGCTTGCAGGCCCATTCTGCGCGGTGGTGCGGCGGGAACCGAGGCAGGTGCTCAGCCCTGCTGCCAAGCGGGGATGTTCGACCGGTGGATCTGCGGAACGCCCCGGTCGTGGCCGAGGACGGTGATCCCGGCGGCGTCGAGGGCGAAGTGGACCCCCGAGGCGATGGGCAGGTTCAGCCAGCGGGCGATCAGGCACCGGCTGAAGTGGCCGTGCCCGACGAGCACCACATCGGTGTCGGCGCCGCGCACGCGCTCCAGCAGGTCGTCGGCGCGGGTGGCGATGTTGGAGGCGCTCTCACCGCCGGGGCAGGGGTGGCTCCACACCGTCCAGTCCGGAACGGTCTCGCGGATCTGATCGGTGGTCAGGCCTTCGTAGTCGCCGTAATCCCACTCCACCAGCAGCGGTTCGGTCACCACGTCGGCGAGCCCGGCGAGGTCCGCGGTGCGCTGCGCCCGCTTGCGCGGGCTGCACAGCACCGTGACCGGACCGGCGGGCCGCAGGGCGGTCAGGGTCTGCCCCGCCTGGCGTGCCCGCAGCTCGCCCTCGACGGTGAGGGGGATGTCGGTGCGACTGGTGTGCTGACCGGTCAGGGACCACTCGGTGGTGCCGTGCCGGAGGATGTAGACGCGCTGCTCCACGGATCGCAGCGTACGGATCCGCGGCGCTTCCGCAGAACGACGTCACTCACGTCACGTAGTCCACATCGGTCAGTGCTCGTCGTAGTGCTCCCCGTGCGCGGCGTGGCGGTGCCCGTCGTGGGCGTAGTCGACGTGGTCGCCGTGCGGAACCGCGACGTGCCCGCAGTTCTCGCCGTGCACGTGGTCGTGAGACCCGTGCTCCTGGTGCCCGCCGACCTCGCACTCGTCGTAGTGCCCGTCGTGCGCGGCGTGCAGGTGCCCGTCGTGGGCGTAGTCGACGTGATCGCCGTGCGGCACGGCGACGTGCCCGCAGCCGGGCCCGTGGGCGTGGTCGTGACCGGTGTGCTCTCGGCATGCGGTGGTCATAGGTCTCCCCAACTCCACGAGACGTCGGTGTCCGTGCAGGCCAGCCTATGGCTGCCGAGAACGCCTCGCATGATCGTCACTGGCGGCGAGCGTGGGAACCTTCCGCGCAGCCCGCGTCCAGGCGAGCGTGGGACCCTTTCTGCCACCTGCGGTCTCGGGCCGAGGGGGCGAAAAAGAAAACGCCGACCAGCGTTTCCGCTGGCCGGCGTTCTCGGAGGTCGCTGGAGATCAGCCCTTCTTGGTCTCCCAGAAGATCTTGTCGATCTCGGCGATGTAGTCCAGCAGCTCCTGGCCCTTGGCCGGGTCCATCGAACCCTTGGTGCCGGTGGCGCCCGCGGCCTTGGTGGCCTTGTTGACCAGCTCGTGCAGCTGCGGGTACTTCTCGAAGTGCGGCGGCTTGAAGTAGTCGGTCCACAGCACCCACAGGTGGTGCTTGACCAACTCGGAGCGCTGCTCGGCGATCAGAATCGCGCGAGTGCGGAACTCCGGGTCCTCGTTGCCCTGGTACTTCTCCTGGATCGCCTTGACCGACTCGGCTTCGATCCGCGCCTGCGCGGGGTCGTAAACGCCGCACGGCAGGTCGCAGTGCGCGGTCGCCTCCAGGCGGGGGCTGAGGATGCGCGACAGGAGTCGCATGATTCCTCCCTGACAAGTGAGTGCTCCGACGAGGCCGACCCTACTCTTGAAGATCCTCGTCGTCCTACTGGAGGTGCCGGTGAAATCGCTCGGACCGTGGCCGTTGCGCAGGTTGCGGGTGCGCGGACCGTCGATGGTTCCCACACTTCGGGACCAGGACGTCGTCGTGTTCCGGACCGGTGACGTTGCCCGTGCGGGTGATGTCGTGCTGGTGCGGTGGGAACAACGCCCCGACCAGCTGTCGATCAAGCGCGCCGTGCGCCGCGAGGCCGGCGGTTGGCACGTGGAGGGCGACAACGGTTTCGGGTCGACGGACTCCCGCGAGCTCGGCCCCGCTCAGGTGCTGGGCGTGGTGCGCTGGCGGTTGTGGCCATCACCCGGCCGCGTTCGCTGAGGTGGGGAACCTTCCTGCCATCCCGACGGGCGTGACAGGAAGGTTCCCCACCTCACCGCTCGGTGCGCAGCGACTCGTAGTGCGCGAGGCAGGTGTTGAAGTCGGGGAGCAGGCCGCTCTCAGCGGCTTCGGCGAGAGTCGGCGCTCGGCGGTCCTTTTCGGACAGGATCGCCGGGCCGCTGCGCTCGGTGTCCCAGGGCAGGCCGAGGTCCGGGTCCATCGGGTTGATGCCGTGCTCGCCGGAGGGGTTGTAGCCGGTGGAGCACAGGTAGGTCATCACGGTGTTGTCGGTGAGGGCCAGGAACGCGTGCCCGAGTCCTTCGGCGACGTAGAGGGCGCGGTACTCGGTCGAGTCCAGGCGGACCGCCTCCCACTGGCCGAAGGTGGGGGAGCCGACGCGGATGTCGACGACCACGTCCAGCAGCGCGCCCTGCGGGCAGTAGACGTACTTGGCCTGGCCGGGCGGGGTGTCGGCGAAGTGCACGCCGCGGATGACGTCGCGGGCCGAGACGCTGTGGTTGGTCTGGGCCAGGGTCATCGGGTGGCCGGTGGCTTCGGTGAACGCCTTCTCCTGGAACGGGGCCACGAACAGGCCGCGGTCGTCCGGGAAAGCCTTTGGGGTGAATTCGAACGCCCCGGTGATCTCAAGTCGACGTACCTGCACGAGTGCCGAGCCTAGGAGGCGTGATCGGGGCCGGTTCGGTGGGGCGGCGGTGGCAGGAAGGTTCCCCTGCTCGATCACATCGCGGAAAACCAGAGGTCGGCACCCGCATTTTCCAAACAGTTTCGATTCAGATGGCAATACCGGACACTTGTACCGCATAACTGCGAAATGCAAACAGGACGGCCGTACTGCATCTCCTCTTCGGAAAATATGACGCGCGTACTGTCCCAATTCGTAAAATTCTCGCCTTTTTGCTGGTGAGGCGTGTGATCCCTGTCGCTGACATTGCTTCGAGGGGCTGGCACACTAACCGCACCGCAGCGTCCGCCGAGCCGCTGTCCGAACAGGATGGCCGGTATCGGTATTTCGATAGACGTCTTCTTCACCGGTACGCCCGGGAAGCCGGCGTTGACAGCGACCGATCGAGGTCGCATCCGCCCGGCTCGATAGTGCTCGGGCCGCAGGCATGGCAATAGGAGGGACGCCGTGACCACCATCAACGAGGGCGCCGCAAATGGAATCGGTGCCGAGCTGACCCACGAAGAGATCTTCGCCGCGCACGAAGGGGGCAAGCTCACCGCTGCGGTGACCGCCCCGCTGGACAGCGCGCGCGACCTGTCGATCGCGTACACCCCCGGGGTGGCGCAGGTCAGCCGGGCGATCGCGAGCGACCCGTCCCTGGCTGATCGCTACACCTGGACTCAGCGCCTGGTGGCCGTGGTCAGCGATGGATCCGCGGTTCTCGGTCTGGGCGACATCGGCCCGAAGGCATCGCTGCCGGTCATGGAGGGCAAGTCCGCCCTGTTCAAGACCTTCGCCGGGCTCGACTCGATCCCGCTGGTCCTGGACACCAAGGACGTCGACGAAATCGTGGAAACCCTGGTCCGGCTGCGTCCCTCGTTCGGTGCGGTGAACCTGGAGGACATCTCCGCGCCGCGCTGCTTCGAGCTGGAGCGCCGGGTCACCGAGGCGCTGGACTGCCCGGTCATGCACGACGACCAGCACGGCACCGCCGTCGTGGCGCTGGCCGCGCTGCGCAACGCCGCCCGCGTCGCCGGTCGCGAGCTGGAGTCGCTGCGGGTGGTCATCTCCGGTGCGGGTGCCGCGGGTGTCGCCTGCGCGAAGATCCTGCACACCGCGGGCGTCGGCGAGATCGTCGTGCTCGACTCGCGCGGCGTGATCAGCGCCGATCGCGACGGGCTCACCCCGATCAAGCAGGAGCTCACCGAGTACACCAACCCGCGTGGCATCTCCGGCGGTCCCGCCGAGGCGATGCGCGGCGCGGACGTGTTCATCGGCGTCTCCATGGGCCAGGTCCCCGAGGAGCACGTGGCCCTGATGGCCAAGGACTGCATCGTGTTCGCGCTGTCGAACCCCGACCCGGAGATCCACCCCGAGGTCGCGGGCAAGTACGCGTCGGTGGTCGCCACCGGTCGCAGCGACTTCCCGAACCAGATCAACAACGTGCTCGCGTTCCCCGGCATCTTCAAGGGCGCGCTGGACGTGGGGGCGCGGCGCATCACCGACAGCATGAAGGTCGCCGCCGCCGAGGCCATCGCAGCCGTCGCCGCCGACGACCTCAGCGCTGACTACATCGTCCCCTCGCCGCTGGACCCGCGCGTCGCCCCCGAGGTCAGCGCGGCGGTGTCGAAGGCCGCTCGTGCCGAAGGTGTGGCCACGGCGTGATCAACAAACCCTGTCGCGTCCCGGTGGGTCGGCGGTAGGTTCTACACCGGCATCGAGTGGGGCCGGGGGAGTCCTCAGGGGCTCTCCCGGCCCCACTCGTAGGTGACGTCGGGAAATCGAGTTCACGAAGATTTCGGTAGTTCGCGTCATCATGTCGGGCGGAGGCTGTCACCTCTTCAGGGAACCGGCCTCAGGGCCCGGCACCATGGCGATACCGACCGTGCGCAGAACGGTAGGGTCAGCGATACGACCCGTTGTGGTGTGCATCACTAGGTGGTTCGTCATCGGGGCCGTAATGGGCGGCCGTTGCGGCTGCAACGCGGGAGGGGTGCAGTTGACCGAGCGGAGCGAGCGGACCCGGATGCCATCGGCACCCGGGAGTCTCGGCCTGGCCGGCACCCCAGCGCGCGTGCAGGTCCCGAGAGTGGCGCTTCCGGACGCCCCCGCACTGCTGAGCGACAAGGACGGCCAGGTCGTCGCCGCCACCGAGCAGGCAGCCAAGCTGGCCGGCCACGCCGACCCGAGCGCCCTCGTCGGCAGCCAACTCGTCGACCTCATCGGCCGCGAAGGCCGCGAGACCTGGCTGCGCGGCCCGCAGCGACGCGCCCCCGTGCGGCTCCAGACCTGGCCGCACCCCGACGACACGACGCTGCAGGTCACCCTGCTCGTCGACGTCGCCGACCTCACCGAGGACAAACCCGGCACCGAAGTCGGGCCGCGCGACTCCGAAGAGCGCTACTGGCTCATCGACGCCCAGAGCCTCGCCAAGGTCGCCAGCTGGGTCTACTACCCCGACACCGGCGAGATCTACCGCAGCCCGCTGCTCGCCGACTTCCTCGGCGCCGGTGGAGCCGAGCACGCCGACGACGTCACGGCGATGATCTCCACCACCCACCCCGACGACCGCGAGCGCGCCGCGCAGTTCTACGCCGACGTGCTCACCGCCGCCGAAGGCGAACTGCTCGAAGCCGAACTGCGCAACCTGCACGGCACCCGCGTCTTCCTGTGCACCGGGCGCGCCGAGTACGACCGCGCGGGCCAGATCGTGCGAGTCCAGGGCACCGTGCAGGACGTCACCGAACACCGAGCCCTCGAACGGCAGCTGCGCGACGAGCGCCGACGGCTGCAGGACGCGCAACGCATCGCCCGGCTCGGCACCTGGGAAGTCGATCCGCGCACCAACGTCATGCGGCTGTCGAGCATGCTCTACGAGATCCTCGGCCAGCCCGTCACCACCACCGGCACCTTCGACCGCTACCTCGACCACGTCCACCCCGACGACCGCAAGTGGGTCCGCCAGGCGTGGCGGCCGCTGGTCGAACGCGGTGCACCCGTCGAGATCGAGCACCGCTACCTGCGCAACGGCGAGACCACCCGCATCCTGCGGATCCACGGCACCAAGATCGTCGACGCCGACGGCAGGGACCTCTTCGTCGGCACCGTGCAGGACGTCACCGAGCAGCGCGCCGTCGTCACCCGCATGGAGCGCTCCAGCCAGCGCTTCTCCGACCTGGTCAACATCACCCCGGTCGGCATCGGGCTGTTCGACCACTCCGAACGCCTCGTCAACGCCAACGAAGCCCTCTGCGACCTCCTCGGATACCGGCTCGACCAGATGCGCGGGCTCAGCATCCGCGACATCATCCACCCCGAGGAAGCCGACCCGAGCCTGCCCGCGCCCGACGAGCACGCCGGGATCCGCCGCCGCGCGCCGCAGCGCGTCATGGTGCGCGCCGACGGCGAACCCGTCTACTGCGAGCTGCACACCTCCACCTCGGTGCAGGACGACGGAACCGAGTTCTGGCTCGTGGTGTTCCAGGACATCACCGAACGCCGGCGTGCCGCCGAAGCCCTGCGCTACCAGGCCACCCACGACGACCTGACCGGGCTGCCCAACCGCACCGCCGTCAAGGAGCTGCTCGGCAGGCTGCTGGGCCGGGCCGACTCACCCGGCATCGCCGTGCTGTTCTGCGACATCGACAACTTCAAGCGGGTCAACGACTCCCTCGGGCACGACGCCGGCGACGAACTGCTGGTCGCCCTGGCGCGGCGCCTCGAAGGCGGCCTACCCGTGGAGTGCACGGCCGCACGGCTCTCCGGCGACGAGTTCGTCATCATCTGCTCCGACGTCGAGGCCAGCGGCGGAGTCGACCAGCTCGCCACCCGCGTCTCGGCGCTGCTGCGCACCGCCGTACCGGTGCACGGCCAGCTGGTCCGGGTCTCCTCATCGATCGGCGCGGCCGTGCCCAACGGCTCCAGCTCGGGCGGCGAAGACCTGCTGCGCTTCGCCGACGCCGCCATGTTCGAAGCCAAGCGGCGCGGCACCGGCAAGGTCTCGCTGGCCAGCCCGGCCCTGATGGCCGCGGCCGACCGCCAGCTGCACCTCGAAGGGCAGCTCCGCGAAGCGCTCAGCAACGACGGACTCGCCCTGCACTACCAGCCCGTCGTCGACGCCGAGGGCACCGTCGTCAGCGCCGAGGCGCTGATCCGCTGGCCGCACCCGGAACGCGGGATGCTCTCGCCCGACGCGTTCCTCCCGGTGGCCGAACAAGGGGACCTCCTGCGCGAACTAGACCGCTGGGTCCTGCGCACCGCGCTGCGCGAAGCGACGTCCTGGCCGGTCCGCAACGGCCGCCCCGTCAGCATCGCCGTGAACCTCGCGGGCCTGGTCCCCGGCGGCCCCGACTTCGTCGACTCCGTCGCCGACATCGTCGCCGAAACCGGCATCTCGTGGGACCGGGTGATCCTGGAACTGGTGGAGACCTCGCTGGTCGACCTGCCCTCCCGCACCCGGCACGAGATGGGCGAACTCGTCTCCCGCGGCGTGCGGTTCGCCGTCGACGACTTCGGCACCGGCTACTCGTCGCTGGCCCGGCTCAAGGACCTGCCCGCGCAGATCATCAAGGTCGACCGGCGGTTCGTCGCCGGAGTCGGCGGCGACGCCTCGGACTTCGCGGTCGCCCGCGCCGTCGTCGACATGGCCTACGCGATGGACCGGCAGTGCGTCGCCGAAGGAGTCGAGGACGCCACCCAGTTCCGGTTGCTCCGCGGCGTCGGCGTCGAGTCCTACCAGGGCTGGTTGTTCTCCGGCGCCGTGCCCGCCCCGAAGTTCCGCGAGATGCTCGCCAACGGGCCCCTCACCGTGCCGTGATCGCCCGCAGCACGTCGGCGATCCGGTGCCTCGGCAGGTCGATCAGCCGCAGCTCCAGGTCGCCGGGGTGCGGCGCGAGTTCGGCGACCGCCTCCCGCGCCTGACGCTTGGTGAGGTCCTCGCTCCGGGCGATGAGCGCTTCCCGCCAAACGTTGCCCAGCTTGCCGTGAGCGCGCTGCAGCACGAAATCGGCCGCCGACTCGGTTCCCGCGCGTTCGGCGACCACGACCGCGTGCTTGCCGTCCGGGGTGCTGCGGTGCAGCTTCAACCGGTACTTGGCGCTGACGAGATCGCGCAGCTCGGTCTGGGCGCGTTCGCTGGTGATGTCGGGGTGGTTGTTGGCCACCACGAACGCCACCTTCTGCGCGCTGCACGCCAGCAGCATCCGCAGCAGCCACGGCCCCGGATCGGCGCGCAGGTCGAAGGCCGCCGGGGCGCCCTCGCGCACCGGACGAGTCCAGCCCGCCCGGCGCAACTCGGCGACCGGTGCGCCGAGCCGCTCCGCGGCCGCCTCCGGCAAGGCCGCCGGAACCTCGCCCGACGCCTCCACCGACTGCGGGCCGTGCGTGTAGATCGCCTGGTCCTGGCGGAGCGCCAGCTTGCGGGTGTGCGAGGTCGGCTGGCACACGTACAGGTCGCTCGCACTGCCGATGGCCTGCGCCCCGTAGTAGCGGTTGAACTGGGGGAGGATCGCTTCGAACACGAAACCCAGTCGCAACAGCTCGTGCTGGACCTTCCACCCCAGAGCCGGGGTGCGCGGGCTGTAGCCGTAGGCCAGGAACATCCGGCTGTGGCCCGGCGCCAGGCATTCCGCGGCCCGCGTGGAGAACAGGCCGATGCCCTCCGGGGTGTAGGGCGGGTCGGTGAACACCGCATCAGCCCAGCCCTCCACCGAAGGCGGCAACCCGAAGCGCAGGTCGGCGTGGGTGGTACCGATGCCGAACCCGCGCTCGGCCGCGACGGTGTCGATGTGGCGGAGGATGCGCTCGTCCAGGTCCACCACGCGCACCTGCGCCGACGGCACCACCAGCGACAGCGCCAACGACGTCAGGTCGTGATCGCCCAGGCACAGGACCTTCTTGCCGTGGAGGTCGTAGTTGTCGCGCAGCCACATCGCCCGGCGCAGCGCGGTCTCCGGAGTCGCGGTGACGTGGTCCAGCGCCGCCTCCGGACGAGGCCCGGAGGTGATGAAACCGCGCATCGACTCCAACGCCTCGGCATTCAGCCCGGCTTCGGTGTCCGCTGCGGACGCGGTGTCGAGGGACCACTCCTGCCGGTAGAGCGGGAGGAGGGAAGCCTTGATGCCGCCGTGCTCGTCGAGGTCATCACCGACGGCGGTGAGCACCTGCTCGACCGTCCGGCGCGACACCCCGGTCCGCCTGATCAGCTCGTCCAGCGAGCGCGGGCCTGAGGCGAGTTCGGCCAGCACGCGGCGCACGTGGTGGCCGAGGAGGCCGTGCTCGGCGTGGAGCGCTCGAACGGCTTCGATCGGAGTGGGTGGCTGGGCGTTGTCCATGGGATTGCACAGCTTAATCGGTGCGAGAAACCCTCGACGGTCGCGTTCGTGTCACCTCCGATGGTTCAACGCCCTGCGATTTCCCGCATGATGGGAGCAGATCACGCATCGATCTCAGTCGATCGCGGGAAGAGAACCGTCCGGCTAGGGTCGGCCGGGTTTGGGGGACCCGCGCGAGAGGGGGCTCGCTTGATCGAGTTCCAGTCCGTCCGTAAGCAGTACCCGAACGGCACCGTCGCCGTGGAGGAACTCAGCCTGTTCGTCGAGACGGGAACCATCACCGTGCTGGTCGGGCCTTCCGGCTGCGGCAAGACCACCCTCATGCGGATGGTCAACCGCATGATCGACCCCTCGTCGGGCACCGTCTCCGTCGACGGCACCGACGTGCGCGACCGCGACCCGGCGCAACTGCGCCGCAACATCGGCTACGTCATCCAGCAGGCAGGACTGTTCCCGCACCGAACCGTGCTGGACAACATCGCCACCGTCCCGATGCTGGCCGGCAAGACCCGCCGCGCCGCGCGCGAGCACTCCCGCGAACTCCTCGATCTCGTCGGCCTCCCCGCCGACCTCGGCAAGCGCTACCCGGCGCAGCTCTCCGGCGGTCAGCAGCAACGAGTCGGCGTGGCCCGAGCGCTGGCCGCCGACCCGCCCGTGCTGCTCATGGACGAACCCTTCAGCGCCGTCGACCCGGTCGTCCGCGAAGGACTCCAGGACGAGCTGCTGCGCCTGCAGGACGAACTGGACAAGACCGTCCTGTTCGTCACCCACGACATCGACGAGGCCATCAAGCTCGGCGAGAAGGTCGCCGTCCTGCGCCAAGGCGGACACCTCGCCCAGTACGCGCAGCCCGACGACCTGCTGGCCTCACCGGCCGACGACTTCGTGACGTCGTTCGTCGGCCGCGACCGCGGCTACCGCCGCCTGTCCTTCGTGGACTCCGCGCGCCTGCGGCCGAAACCCGTCCCGACCGTCCGATTGGGAGAAAAGGTCCCCTCCGCCGACCAGTGGCGGCTGGCGGTGGATGAAGGTGACCGTCCACGCGGCTGGCTGCCCCCGGGCACCGACTCCGACGGCGACCTCGCCGAGCACACCCTCGTGGCCGGCGGCTCGCTCCACGTCGAGCAGGGGAACCTTCGTGGCGCTCTGGACGCCGCGCTGTCCGCACCGTCCGGACTGGGCGTCGTCGTCAACGCCGACGGAGGCGCGGTCGGCGTCGTCACGGCCGACGACGTGCTGTCGCTGCTGGACGACCACCGGGCGGCGACGTGATCGACTTCTTCGACTCCCCGAGCAACCGCGAACTGGTCGCCACCCAGCTCGCCGAACACCTCTACCTGTCGTTGCTCCCGCTGCTGCTCGGCGTCCTGCTGGCACTGCCCCTCGGACGTCTCGCCCAACGCGTCCGCTGGCTGCGCGGAGCCCTGCAGAACACCGCCAACATCGTCTACACCATTCCCTCCCTGGCGCTGTTCGTGATCCTCCCCGGCCTGATGGGAACCCCGCTCCTGTCGCCGCTCAACGTCATCATCGCCCTGACCCTCTACACCGCGGCGCTGCTGGTGCGACCGGTCCGCGACGCGCTGGACTCCGTGCCCGGCCACATCGTCGCCGCCGCCACCGCCATCGGGTACCGGCCGGGCCGGCGGCTGTTCGCGATCGAACTCCCCTTGGCGGTACCGGTGCTGGCCGCCGCCGTGCGCGTGGCATCGGTGAGCAACATCAGCCTGGTCAGCGTGGGTGCCCTGGTCGGCATCGGTGGGCTGGGCAGGCTGTTCACCGACGGCTTCCAACGCGACTTCCCGCAGCAGATCATCATCGGCATCGTGCTGACGCTGCTGCTCGCACTGGTGGTGGACCTGATGCTGGTGCTGCTGTGGCGACTCGCGACCCCGCGGGCGCGGCGATGATCGGCGAACTGATCGCCTGGCTCGGCGACCCCGCGCACTGGAGCGGACCCGGAGGGATCCCCGCGCAAACGCTGCTGCACCTCTACTACTGCGTGCTCTCCGTCCTCGTCGCCGCGCTCATCGCCGTCCCGCTCGGCGTCTACATCGGACACACCGGCCGGGGTTCGGTGCTGCTGGTGGGATTCAGCAACGCGATGCGGGCGCTGCCCACCCTCGGCGTGGTCACGCTGCTGGTCCTGGGCTTCGGCCTCGGAGTCGCACCCGCCCTCGCCGGCCTGGTGATCCTCGCGATCCCGGCGATCCTCTCCGGCGCCTACGCGGGCGTGCGCAACGCTCCCGCCGACGCCGTCGACGCGGCCAGGGGAATGGGCATGCGCCCGATCCAGGTGCTGTGGCAGGTCGAGCTGCCGACCGCGCTCCCGCTGGTGCTCGGCGGCATTCGCAGCGCGATGCTGCAGGTCGTGGCCACCGCCGCCGTCGCCGCCTACGTCGGCCTGGGCGGGCTCGGACGAATCCTGCTCGACGGCCTGAAGATCAGCGACTACGCGCAGATGGCCTCGGCCGCGATCGTCATCGCAGCCCTGGCGGTCCTGCTCGACGTGGCGTTGGCCGGTGTGACCCGGTTGGTGGTGCCGCGCGGTCTGGTCCTGGCCGCCCGACGAGGAGGTAATGATCGATGAAACGACTGCTGGCGCTGGCCGCTGCGGCACTGGTGCTGACCGGCTGCGGCTCGCAAGACCCGCTCGAAGCCAACAAGGCCCAGAGCAGCCAAGTGGTGGTCGGCTCGGCGGACTTCGCCGAGAGCGAGCTGCTGATGCACGTCTACGCCGAGGCGCTCAAGACGACCGGAGCCGACGTGCAGACGAGAGCCCGCATCGGCGCACGCGAGTTCTACGTCAACGCCGTCCGCAACGGTGAACTCACGCTCGTGCCCGAATACACCGGCAACCTGCTGGAATTCCTCGACCCGGCCTCCAGCGCCACCGAATCGCAGCAGGTCTACGACCAGCTGCGCGGCAAGGTCGGCACCGACATGGAACTCCTCGAGCAGTCCCCGGCCGAGGACTCCGACGTCCTCGCTGTCACCAAGGCCACCGCCGACACCGGCCTGCGCTCCATGGCCGACCTCGGACCGCGCTGCCGCGACATCGTCCTCGGCGCGCCCGCCGAGTGGAAGTCGCGGTGGGAAGCCAAGATCGCGCAGGACTACGGCTGCACCTTCAAGGAGATCCGCAGCGTCGAAGCCGGCACGATCACCGTCAACGCCCTGACCTCGGGCGAGATCCAGGCCGCGAACCTGTTCACCACCTCGTCGCAGATCACCACCAACGACCTGGTGAAGCTCGACGACCCGAAGAACATGTTCCCGGCGCAGAACGTCATCCCCCTCGCGGGCAAGGGCAAGCTGACCCCGCCCCAGATCGAGGCCGTCAACAAGGTCTCCCGAGCCCTGACCACCGAGAAGCTCACCGAGCTCAACAAGCGGCTCGAAGTGGACAAGGCCAACCCCGCCGACGTCGCCAAGGAATTCATCGCCACCGCCGGACTCTGACCGCCCTCGACCGGCCGCCCCGGCGGCGGCCGGTCAAGCGCTGCGACCGCTGATCCGGCCGGTGAGCTCAGCGGCCGCCTCACCGACCTCGGCCGCCAACCCGGGCCAGGTCTCGCCGCAACCCGCGCCCTCGCAGGAATGGCGGAAGGTGACCCCGATGGCGGCGATCGGCCGGACCGTGTGGTCGAACACCGGGCACGCGACCGAGGCGAACCCGGGCGTGACCACACCGTCCTCCACCGCCCAGCCCCGGCGGCGTTCCTCGGCCAGCAACCGGCGCAGCTCCGGCAGGTTGCGAGGGCCCCGATCCGTGCGCAGCACGAAGCGCTCGGTGGAAGGGAACATCGCGCGCACCTGCGCCGCCGGGAGGTGCGCCAACATCGCCCGCCCCGACGCCGGCAGCTGCGCGGGCAACCGGACACCGACGTCGGTGACCAGCGTCTGCGGCTGTGAAGGTCGCTCCTTGAGCAAGTAGAGGAGCTCGGCGCCGTGCAGTACCCCCAGCTGGGCGGCGCGGCCCACCCGGTCCACCAACCGCCGCAGGATCGGGCCCGCCAACCGCTCGAGCGGATCGTGCCGCAAGTAGGCCGAACCCAGCTCGAACGCCGCGACCCCCAACCCGTAGCGGCGCTCCTCCGGCAGGTGCACCACGAAACCGCCCGCCACCAGCTCCGCCAGCAAGTGGTACGTCGTCGACCTCGGCAAGCCCAGCTCGCGCGCCAGCACACCCGCCGACACCGGCCCGGCCCGCCCCGCCAGCGCCCGCAAGATCGCCAACCCGCGCCGCAAGGCGGGCACGTCGCTGCTGTCGCCCACGCCTGGAGTCTGGCATCCCAGACAGAGACCCACCATCAGGGCTTCTGCCAGGAGCTTCCGCGAGCTGGGATGGGGACATGCACAACGAGTTGTTCCTCGGTCCGCAGCCGCTGTCGCGCGCGGAAGTCGTCTCGGTCGCGCGCGAGGGGAGCACCGTGCGGCTCAGCGAGCCCGCCGAACGAGGCATCGCCGCCACCCGCAAGCACATCGAAGAACTGGCCGCCGAGGAACGACCCGTCTACGGGGTCTCCACCGGCTTCGGCGCCCTCGCCGTGCGCCACATCCCCCGTGAGCGAAGGGCGGCCTTGCAGCAGTCCTTCGTCCGCTCCCACGCCGCGGGCGCCGGCGACACCGTCGAACCCGAAGTCGTGCGCGCCCAGATGCTGCTGCGCCTGCACACCATCGCCACCGGCCACACCGGGGTCCGACCCGAAACCGCTCACGCCCTGGCCGCGATGCTCAACGCCGGAATCGTTCCCCTCGTGCACGAGCACGGCTCCCTCGGCTGCTCCGGCGACCTCGCCCCGCTCGCCGCCGTCGCCCTGGCGCTCACCGGCGAAGGCGACGTCCTCGACGCCTCAGGGCAGCAGCGCCCGGCCGCGGACGTGCTCGCGGAAGCCGGCATCGAGCCGGTCGTGCTCGCCGAGAAGGAAGGGCTCGCCCTCACCAACGGCACCGACGGCATGCTCGGGATGCTGGTGCTCGCCCTGCGCGACATCACCGCCCTGATCGACGTCGCCGACCTCACCGCCGCGATGAGCGTCGAAGCGCTGCTCGGCACCGACCGTCCCTTCGCCGCCGACCTGCAAGCTCTCCGCCCGCACCCCGGCCAAGCCCTCTCGGCGGAGAGGATGGCCTCCTTCCTCTCACGCTCGCCGATCGTGGCCAGCCACCGCGGCCCCGACTGCCCGCGCGTCCAGGACGCCTATTCGCTGCGCTGCTCGCCGCAGGTCCACGGCGCCGCCCGCGACACCGTCGCCCACGCCGAGACCGTCGCCGATCGCGAGCTCGCGTCCGCCATCGACAACCCCGTCGTGCTGCCCGACGGCCGCATCGAGTCCAACGGCAACTTCCACGGCGCCCCGCTGGGATACGTGCTGGACTTCCTGGCCATCGCGCTGGCCGACGTGGCCAGCATCTGCGACCGGCGCACCGACCGGATGCTCGACGTCGCCCGCTCCCACGGGCTCCCGGCGTTCCTCGCCGACGACCCCGGCGTCGACTCCGGGCACATGATCGCCCACTACACGCAGGCCGGGATCGTCTCCGAGCTCAAGCGCCTCGCCGTGCCCGCCTCCGTGGACTCCATCCCCACCAGCGCCATGCAGGAAGACCACGTGTCCATGGGTTGGGCCGCCGCCCGCAAGCTCCGCCGCGCCGTCGACGGCCTCACCACCGTGCTGGCCGTCGAACTGCTCACCGCCGCTCGCGCCCTCGACCTGCGCGCACCCCTGGACCCCGGACCCGCCACCGGCGCGGTCCGCGACCTGCTGCGCCGCGACGTGCCAGGACCGGGCCCCGACCGGCACGTCGCACCCGAGATCGAGGCCGCCGAACGACTCATCCGCAGTGGCGAAGTCCTCGCCGCCGCCGAATCAGGGAGGGATCGATGACCGACGTGCGCGCCCCTCGCGGCACGACGCTGACCGCCCGCAGCTGGAGCACCGAGGCACCGCTGCGGATGCTGCAGAACAACCTCGACCCCGACGTCGCCGAACGCCCGCACGACCTCGTCGTCTACGGCGGAACCGGCAAGGCCGCCCGCAACTGGGCCTGCTACCAGGCGATCGTGCGCGAACTGACCACGCTCGGCCAGGACGAGACGCTGCTCGTGCAGTCCGGCAAACCCGTCGGCGTGCTGCGAACCCACGAGTGGGCGCCGCGCGTGCTCATCGCCAACTCCAACCTCGTCGGCGACTGGGCGAACTGGTCGGAGTTCCGGCGCCTCGACGACCTCGGCCTGATGATGTACGGCCAGATGACGGCCGGGTCCTGGATCTACATCGGAACGCAAGGGATCCTCCAAGGCACCTACGAGACGTTCGGGGCCATCGCCACCAAGCGCTTCGGCGGAACCCTCGCCGGAACGCTCACCATCACCGCGGGGCTCGGCGGCATGGGCGGAGCGCAGCCGCTGGCGGTCACCATGAACGAAGGTGTCGCGCTGGTCGTGGAGTGCGATCCGGAACGCGCCCACCGCCGCGCCCGCCAGGGCTACCTCGACGAGGTCGCCGACTCCCTCGACGAAGCCATCGACAAGGCCGTCGCCGCCAGGCGGGACCGCCGCGCCTACTCGGTGGCCGTCATCGGCAACGCGGCGCAGCTGCTCCCCGAGATGCTGCGACGCGGAGTGCCTGCGGACATCGTCACCGACCAGACCTCGGCGCACGACCCGCTGTCGTACCTGCCGCTGGAGGTGGACCTGTCGGACTGGGCCGACTACGCGGCCCGCAAACCCGACGAGTTCACCACCCGGGCGCGGGAATCGATGGCCCAGCACGTCGAGGCGATGGTGGGATTCCTCGACGCGGGCGTCGAGGTCTTCGACTACGGCAACTCGCTGCGCGGCGAAGCCCAGCTCGCCGGATACGACCGGGCCTTCGCCTACCCGGGCTTCGTCCCCGCCTACATCCGCCCGCTGTTCTGCGAAGGAAAAGGTCCCTTCCGCTGGGCGGCGCTGTCCGGCGACCCCGCCGACATCGCCAAGACCGACAAGGCCGTGCTGGAGCTCTTCGGCGACGACGAGCACCTCGCCCGCTGGCTCCGGTTGGCTGACAGGAAGGTTCCCTTCCACGGCCTTCCCGCCCGGATCTGCTGGCTCGGCTACGGCGAGCGCGCCGCAGCAGGCCAGCGGTTCAACGAGATGGTCGCCTCCGGGGAGCTGGCCGCACCCGTGGTCCTCGGCCGCGACCACCTCGACTGCGGATCGGTTGCCTCCCCCTACCGCGAAACCGAGGCGATGGCCGACTCCTCCGACGCTGTGGCCGACTGGCCGTTGCTCAACGCCCTGGTCAACACCGCCTCCGGCGCGACGTGGGTGTCGCTGCACCACGGCGGCGGCGTCGGCATGGGACGTTCCCTGCACGCCGGCCAGGTCACGGTCGCCGACGGCACCGAGCTCGCCGCCCAGAAGCTCCAGCGGGTGCTCACCAACGACCCGGGCATGGGAGTGATCCGGCACGTCGACGCCGGGTACGAACGCGCTGAGGAGGTCGCTGCCGAGCGCGGCGTGCGGACTCCGCTGGTGAGCCGATGAGCGGGCTGAACGCCATCGCCGGGATCGGCGCCGATCAGCGGCGCGGCGGCTACTCGCGGCACGTCTTCGACGACGCCGAGCGGCACCTGCGCGAATGGTTCGTCGAGCAGGCCGAGAACCGCGGTCTCGCGGTGGAAACCGATGCCAACACCAACATCTGGGCCTGGTGGGGAGAACCGGGCCCCGGCGCGGTCGTCACCGGCAGCCACCTCGACTCGGTGCCCGGCGGCGGGGCCTTCGACGGCCCCCTCGGCGTGGTCAGCGCGCTCGAAGCGGTGGACCTCCTGCGGGAACAGGGCTTCCAGCCGCGCACACCGCTGGCCGTGGTCGTCTTCGCCGAGGAGGAAGGCGGCCGCTTCGGCGTGCCCTGCCTCGGGTCCCGGCTGATGACGGGAACCATCCACCCGGATCACGCCCGCAACCTGCGCGACCCCGACGGAGGCACCCTCGCCGAGGCGGTGCGCTCCTTCGGCGCGGACCCCGCCCGCATCGGCCGTGACGAGACCGCGCTCGCGCGCATCGGGACCTTCGTGGAACTGCACGTGGAACAGGGCAAGGGCCTGATCGACCTGGAGCGTCCCGTCGCGGTCGCCGACTCGATCCTCGGACACGGCAGGTGGCGGTTCCGCTTCAGCGGTCAGGGCAACCACGCGGGCGCCACGCTCATCGGTGACCGAAACGATCCCATGCTCCCCGCCGCGCAACTCGTCCTCGCCGCCCGCCGCATGGCAGCCGCGACCCCCGATGGTCGTGCGACGGTCGGCAGACTCGTCCCGACTCCGGGCGGCACCAACGTCATCGCCTCGACCGTGGACGTCCACCTCGACGCGCGCGCTCCCAGCGGAGCGCGGTCCATGGTCGACGACCTGGCCGGGCAGGCGAGGGAGTTCGCCGCGCAGGAAGGGTGTCAGGTGGAGGTCGTCGAGGAATCCTTCGGCGACACCGTCCACTTCGACCCGGCGCTGCGAGACCGGCTGCGCGGCGTCCTCGACGACGTCCCGGTCCTGCCCACCGGCGCCGGCCACGACGCGGGCGTGCTCGCAGCGGAGAAGCCGACCGCGATGCTGTTCGTGCGCAACCCGACCGGCATCAGCCACGCCCCCGAAGAGCACGCGACCGCCGAGGACTGCGAGGAAGGTTCCCACGCCCTCGCCCGCGTTCTCGCCGACCTGGCGGGGTGAGGGGATGTTCTGGTGCGAATGGGCGTGGCTGCCCGAAGGTCCCTGCCGCGACGTGCTGTTCGAGGTCGAGTCCGGGCGGATCACCGCTGTGCGGAGAGGCGAGGCCCCCGGTGGTGCGCGGAGACTTCCCGGCCTGGTGCTGCCGGGTCTGGCCAACGCGCACTCCCACGCCTTCCACCGGGCGCTGCGCGGTGATACCGCACGCGGCACGTTCTGGACCTGGCGGGAGCAGATGTACCGGGTCGCGGCGAAGCTCGACCCGGACAGCTACTACCTGCTCGCGCGCGGCGTCTACGCGGAGATGGTGCAGGCGGGCATCACCGGTGTCGGCGAGTTCCACTACCTGCACCACGCGCCCGGCGGTTCCCGCTACCGCGACCCGAACGCGATGAGCCACGCGCTGGCGCAAGCCGCCCACGACGCGGGAATCAGGCTGACGCTGCTGGACACCTGCTACCTCGCAGGTGGTTTCGACCGAGAGCTCGACGAGGTTCAACAGCGGTTCTCCGACGGCGACGCGGCCGGATGGGGCGAACGCGCGGAGTCCTTCACCGCGAAGGACGTGCTGCTGGGGGCCGCGGTGCACTCGGTGCGCGCGGTGCCGGCCGAGGCGATCGGGCAGGTCGCGGGGTGGGCGCGTGACAGGAAGGTTCCCCTGCACGTGCACGTGTCCGAGCAGCGCGCGGAGAACGAGGCGTGCCTGGCGGCCCACGGCCGAACACCGGTGCAGCTGCTGGCCGAGCGCGGTGCTCTCGGTGAGGACGTCACCGCCGTGCACGCCACGCACCTCGCGGCCGGGGACGTGGCACTGCTGGGCGGCAGCGGAACCGGGGTGTGCCTGTGCCCGACGACCGAGGCGGACCTGGCCGATGGGATCGGTCCTGCCGGAGCTCTGGCGGTGGCGGGAAGTCCTCTGTCACTGGGCAGCGACGGGCACTCGGTCATCGACGTCCTCGCCGAGGCGCAGGCAGTGGAGTCCTACCAGCGGTTGGCGACGGAGACCCGGGGACACCACGGGCCGGGCGAGCTGCTCGCGATGGGCACTGCGCACTCCGCCATCGGGCGACCTGATGCGGGACGGCTCGAAGTGGGAGCCCGCGCGGACTTCGTCGCGATCGACCTCGACACACCGCGCTTGGCCGGCGTCGCGATCCCGGTGGTCCCGGCCGTGGCCCGCGCCGGGGACGTGCGCGAGGTGATCACCGGTGGCAGGACCGCGGTCGCCGACGGAGCCCACACCACCATCGATACCGCGCGTGAACTGCGCGAATCCATCACGGCACTCCGAGCGTGAGGAAATAGGCAGCGATGTCATCCACTGTTATCACTGGAATTGGTGAACTCACGACCAACGACGACGCGCTCGGCACCATCGCCGACGCGGCGGTGGTCATCGACGGCGACCGGGTCGCCTGGGTCGGTCACGCCGGGTCCGCGCCCGACGCGGACGACCGCGTCGACGTCGAGGGGCGAGCGGTCCTGCCCGGCTGGGTGGACAGCCACACACACCTCGTCTTCGCCGGCGACCGCACCGCCGAGTTCGCCGCCCGCATGTCCGGTCAGCCCTACCAGGCGGGCGGGATCGCGGTCACCGTCAACGCCACCAGGCAGGCCACCGACGCCGAACTCGCGGACAACCTGCGCCGTCACGTCGAGGAGGCCGCCGCCCAGGGCACGACCTGCGTGGAGACCAAGACCGGCTACGGGCTGACCGTCGAGGACGAGCTGCGCGCGGCGAAGATCGCAGCCGCGGTCGCCGACGAGGTCACCTTCCTCGGAGCCCACCTCGTCCCGCCAGGAGCGGACGCCGCCGACTACGTGGACCTGGTGTGCGGGGACATGCTCGACGCCGTCGCCGATCACGTCGGATGGTGCGACGTGTTCTGCGAGGAAGGGGCCTTCGACGCCGACCAGTCCCGTCGAGTGCTGACGGCCGCCCGCCGGCGCGGCCTGGGACTGCGGGTGCACGGCAACCAGCTCGGACCCGGGCCGGGAGTGACCTTGGCGGTCGAGGTCGGAGCGGCCAGCGTCGACCACTGCACCCACCTGGAGCCTTCCGACGTGGACGCGCTCGCAGCTTCTGACACCGTCGCGACCTTGCTGCCGGCCTGCGACCTGTCCACCCGCCAACCCCTCCCGGATGCCCGCGCGCTGCTCGACGCCGGGGCCGCCGTGGCGCTGGCCAGCAACTGCAACCCGGGTTCGTCCTACACCTCGTCGATGGCCTTCTGCGTGACGACGGCGGTCCTGCAGATGCGGATGAGCGTGGCCGAAGCCGTTCGCGCGGCCACCTGGGGTGGCGCGCGTGCGCTGCGACGCGAAACCGGCGACGGTGCCGTCGGCGTGCTGCGCCCGGGCGCTCGGGCCGACCTCCAGGTGCTCGAGGCCCCGAGCACGACGTGGTTGGCCTATCGGCCTGGTGTTCCCCTGGCCCGCGCTGTGTGGCGCGAAGGCGACCGCGTTCGATGAGGTCACCTCGTGGGCCTTCGCGGTTCTCGCCTTGACACGTTTCGGTCGTGAGCATGGGAACCTTCCTGTCAACACGGTCGCTGGTTCGTAGACTGCGCTCATGACCTGCGGTTCGAGAATGCCTCGGTGAACGACCGCGAGCGGATGCGGTCGGTGTTCACCGAGGACGCCGACCTCTACGACCGGTGCCGCCCGGGTTACCCGGCGCAGCTGTTCGACGTGCTCACCGCAGCCGTCGGTGAAGGGGCCCGGGTGCTCGAGATCGGCTGCGGCACCGGGCAGGCGACCGTGCCGCTGGCTGCCCGCGGGTTCGCGGTCACCGCTCTCGAACCCGGGGAAGAGCTGGCTGGGGTCGCCCGGCATCGCCTCGCCGATTACGTGTCCGCGCGGGTGGTGGTCGCCGCATTCGAGGAGTGGCCGCTCCCGCCGGTGAAATTCGAACTGGTCGTGGCGGCGACCTCGTTCCACCGGCTCGACCCCGCGGTGCGCATGATCAAGGCCGCAGATGCGCTGCGTCCCCGTGGAGCGCTCGCCGTGGTCTCGACGCACCACGTCGCCGGCGGAAGCGACGAGTTCTTCGCGCAGGCTCAGCAGTGCTATGAGCGATTCGTTCCCAACGCCGAGCCCGGCCGGCGCCTTCCGGTTACCGACGAGATCCCGAAGGACCCGGAGGAGTTCCACCGCTCGGCTCGTTTCAGCCCGCCGGAGTTCCACCGCTACGAGTGGGAGGCCCGCTACACGACCGATCAGTACCTCGGCCTGCTGATGACCTACTCGGGGCATCGGGCGATGCCGCATTCGGCGCTTGACCAGCTCTTGGAGTGCATCGGGCAGCGCATCGACGCTGACCACGACGGCGTGATCACCAAGCGCTACCTGACGCAGCTCGCCCTGGCGAAGCGCCTCGGCTGATCATCGCCGCTTGGTGATAACATCGTCGAATGGCGATCAATTATGTGGAGTTGGACGCCGCCGCCGCGCTGTTCCACGGACTGTCCGACGGCACGCGGTTGGCCATCGTGCGACGTCTTGCCGAAGGCGAGGCGCGGGTCGCCGACCTCGTGGGGCACCTCGGGCTGGCGCAGTCGACCGTGTCGGCGCACGTGGCCTGCCTGCGGGACTGCGGCCTGGTCGACGGCCGTCCACAAGGGCGACAGGTGTTCTACTCCCTCGCCCGGCCCGAACTGATCGAGCTGCTGACCGCCGCCGAAACCCTGCTCGCCGCGACGGGGAACGCGGTCGCCCTCTGCCCGAACTACGGCACGGAGACCCTTCACGACGAGGCCCGGCATGTCTGACGACGAGCAGCAGCAGCCAGCGCGCGTCGACGAGGCCCAGTGCGGCGACCGGTGCTGCGAGCGAACGGAGACCGTCATCGCGGACGCACGACGTCGCGTGCTGCAGCGGCGGGTGCGGTGGCTGGTCGGCGCGACGATCTCCTACAACGCGATCGAAGCGGTCGTGGCCATCAGCGCCGGCGCCGTCGCGTCCTCCACCGCGCTGATCGGGTTCGGGCTGGATTCGGTCATCGAGGTCGCCTCCGCGGCCGCGGTCGCCTGGCAGTTCGCCGGTTCCGACCCGGAGGCGCGCGAGCGAACCGCGCTGAAGGTGATCGCCATGTCGTTCTTCGCGCTGGCCGGCTACGTGGCGGTCGAGTCCGTGCGCAGCCTGCTCGGTGCGGAGATCGCCGAACACTCCACCGCCGGCATCGTGGTCGCCTCCCTCTCACTGCTGATCATGCCGCTGCTGTCCTCCGCGCAACGGCGAGCAGGGCGCGAACTCGGATCGGCGAGCGCCGTCGCCGACTCGAAGCAGACCCTGCTGTGCACCTACCTGTCCGGAGTGCTGCTCCTCGGGCTCGTCCTCAACAGCCTCCTCGGCTGGTGGTGGGCCGATCCGCTGGTGGGTCTGGTGATCGCGGCCGTCGCGGTCAACGAAGGCCGGCAAGCCTGGCGCGGTGAGCACTGCTGCTGATCCTCCCGCGGCTCTTGACCTCCAGTTAACTCGAAGTCGGAGGGTGAGCAGGAGTCGATCGAGAACGGAGTGATCAGGATGCGTGCGGTGCAGGTGACGACATTCGGGGGACCGGAAGTCCTGTCGGTGATCGAGAAGGCCGATCCCGTGCCACGACCGGGCCAGGTCCTGGTGCGGATGAAGGCCGTGGACGTGCTGTTCCTCGACACGCGGCTCCGCCAAGGCTGGGGGCAGGAGTACTTCGAGATGAACCCGCCCTACATCCCCGGCGACGGCATCGCCGGGGAAGTGGTCGCGCTGGGCGCGGACTTCGACCCGGCGTGGCTGGGCAAGAAGGTCGTCGCCAGCACCGAGAACAGCGGAACCTACGCCGAACTGGTCCCCGTCGAGGAAACCGAACTCGCGCTGATCCCCGACGGACTGGACGAGCAGGCGGCCGTGGTGCTCCTGCACGACGCCACCATCGCCGTGCAGCTGATCGACCACGCCGCCGTGCGCCCGGGAGAGCGGGTGCTCGTCACCGCCGCAGCGGGTGGAGCCGCGTCCATCATCGTCCAGCTGGCCAAAGCCGCAGGCGCGCAGGTCATCGGCGCCGCGCGAGGCGAGCGGAAGCTCGGTCTGGTGCGCGCACTGGGCGCCGAGCCGGTCGACTACAGCGCACCGGGGTGGGTCGAGAAGGTCCGCGAACTGACAGGCGGCGTCGACGTCATCTTCGACGGCGCCGGCGGCGCATACGGGCGAGCGGCGTTCCAGTCCGCGGACAACGGCGCGCGCGTCATCACCTACGGCGCCTCCGACGAGGACTTCGCCGAGATCGACGCCGACGAAGCGCGGCGGCGCGACGTGACCATCACCGGGCTCCTCGAGATCCAGCAGCTCTCGCGCCACCAGCGGAAGGACGTGCTCATCAAGGCGCTGGAGCAGGCCGCCGCCGGACACATCACCCCGGCCATCGGACGAACCTTCCCCCTCGAGCGCGCCGCTGACGCGCACACCGCCATCGAGCAGCGCGAGATCGTCGGGCGCGCAGTGCTGCGGGCGTGAACGTGGGCCCGGCCGCGCGTCCGGGGGTGCGCGGCCGGGGCCACCTCACTCGTCGTCGGCGTCGTCGCGCGCGAGGAAGGTCGCCAAACGCTCAGTGGCGTCCTCGAAATCCGGGTTGAGGTCCACGAAGGCCCGCATCCGGTCAGCGACCCACGCCAAGGTGACCTCGTCGTCACCGCGACGCTCTTCGAGTTCTTCAATGCCGCGGTCGGTGAAGTACACCGCTTCCTCCTAGTGCTCCGTCGATCTTCGACGCGGTGTGGTTGGGAACAGCAGGGTACGAAACGGCCCTTCACCACAAGCGATGCGCCCCGGTCGAAGTGAGCGGAAGGTTCCCGTGCACACTCCGCCGACGGCACCCGAGCACGAAAAAGCGGGCCGCCGGCTCCCGAAGGAACCGGCGGCCCGCCTCAGCGAGAAGATCAGGCGAACGCCGTCTGCACGACCTCGGCCTGCTCGACCTCGTGGACCTTGGCCAGACCGGTGGCCGGAGCGGCCATCGGACGACGCGAGACCCGCTTGAGCTTGCCGGCCAGCTCCGGGAACTGCTCGTTCAGCGCCAAGCCCAGGAACGGCCACGCACCCTGGTTGGCCGGCTCCTCCTGCGTCCAGCGGACCGACTCCAGGTTCGGGTACCGCTCGAACAGAGCACCCAGCTTGCGGTGCGGCAGCGGGTACAGCTGCTCCAGCCGCGCCACCGCCGTGTCGGTGATGCCGTTCTTGTCGCGGTGGGCCGCCAGCTCGTAGTAGAGCTTGCCGGTGCACAGCACCAGCTTGGTGACCTGCGACGGGTCCGGCTGAGTCGGGTCGTCGATCACCGAGGTGAACTTGCCCTCGGTGAAGTCCTCGACCGGGCTCGTGGCGGCCTTCAGGCGCAGCATCGACTTCGGCGTGAACACCACCAGCGGACGGTGGATGCCGTCCAAGGCGTGGCGCCGCAGCAGGTGGAAGTAGTTCGCCGGGTTCGACGGCATCGCGACCGTCATCGAACCCTCAGCGCACAGCTGCAGCCACCGCTCGATGCGACCCGAGCTGTGGTCCGGGCCCTGGCCTTCCTGGCCGTGCGGCAGCAGCATCACCACGTCGGAGCGCTGGCCCCACTTGGCCTCACCGGACGAGATGAACTCGTCGATGATCGACTGCGCGCCGTTGAAGAAGTCACCGAACTGCGCTTCCCACAGCACCAGCGACTCGGGGTTGCCCACCGAGTAGCCGTACTCGAAGCCCAGAGCCGCGAACTCCGACAGCGCCGAGTCGTAGACCAGGAACTTGCCCTGCTCACCCGAGAGGTTCTGCAGCGGCGTGTACTCCGAGTCGTTCTTGCGGTCGATGAGCACCGAGTGGCGCTGACCGAACGTGCCGCGGCGGCTGTCCTGACCGGTCAGGCGGACCTGGCGGCCTTCCATCACCAGCGAACCGAACGCGAGCAGCTCGCCGAAGGCCCAGTCGATGCCACCCTCGCGGCCCATCTTGGCGCGACGCTCCAGGACCGGCTTCACGCGCGGGTGCGGGGAGAAGCCGTCCGGCAGGTTGATCTGCGCCTCGGAGATGCGCTCCAGCGTCTCCTGCGAGATCGCGGTGGACAGGCCACGCGGCACCTGCTGCTCGGCCTCGACCGACGGGCTCGGTGCCGGCGGGTGCTTCTCCAGCTCGCGGACCTCGTTGAACACGTGCTCGAGCTGCGCCGCGTAGTCCTTGAGCGCCTTCTCCGCCTCTTCCACGGTGATGTCACCGCGGCCGATCAGCGACTCGGTGTAGACCTTGCGGACGCTGCGCATCTTGTCGATCGCGTCGTACATCTTCGGCTGCGTCATCGACGGGTCGTCGCCCTCGTTGTGACCACGACGGCGGTAGCAGACCATGTCGATCACGACGTCCTTGCCGAACGCCTGGCGGTACTCCACGGCCAGCCGCGCGACCCACACGCACGCCTCGGGGTCATCGCCGTTGACGTGGAACACCGGCGCGCCGATCATCTTCGCGACGTCGGTGCAGTACTTGCTGGAACGCGAGTGCTCCGGAGCCGTCGTGTAACCGACCTGGTTGTTGACGATCACGTGCACGGTGCCGCCGGTGCGGTAACCGCGCAGCAGCGACAGGTTCAGCGTCTCGGCGACCACGCCCTGACCGGCGAACGCGGCGTCACCGTGCAGCAGCACCGGCAGCACCGTGAAGCCCTCCTGACCCTTGTCCAGGATGTCCTGCTTGGCGCGGACGATGCCCTCCAGCACCGGGTCCACGGCCTCCAGGTGGGAGGGGTTCGAGGTCAGCGACACCTTGGTCTCGCCATCACCGAACATCCGGAAGTACTTGCCCTCGGCACCCAGGTGGTACTTCACGTCACCGGAACCGTGGGCCTGACCCGGGTCGAGGTTGCCCTCGAACTCGCGGAAGATCTGCGAGATCGGCTTGCCGACGATGTTGGCCAGCACGTTCAGGCGGCCGCGGTGCGGCATGCCGATGACGACCTCGTCGAGCTCGTTGGCAGCGGAGTTGTCCAGGACCGCGTCCAGCAGCGGAACCACGGTCTCGGCGCCTTCCAGCGAGAACCGCTTCTGCCCGACGTACTTGGTCTGCAGGAACGTCTCGAACGCCTCGGCCGCGTTGAGCTTCGACAGGATGTACTTCTGCTCGGTCGAGTCCGGCTTGGTGTGCGGCTTCTCGACCCGCTGCTGCAGCCATTCGCGCTCGTCCGGCTCCAGGATGTGCATGTACTCTACGCCGACCGTGCGGCAGTAGGAGTCGCGCAGCACGCCCAGCACGTCGCGCAGCTTCATCTTCTCGCGACCGGCGAAACCGCCCACGGCGAACTCGCGGTCCAGGTCCCACAGCGTGAGGCTGTGCGACAGGACGTCGAGGTCCTCGTGCCGGCGCTGCCGGTAGTTCAGCGGGTCGATGTCGGCCATCAGGTGACCGCGGGTGCGGTAGGCGTCGATCAGCTCGAGCACCCGGGCGGTCTTGTCGACCGCGCCCTCGGGAATGTCCTGCGTCCAGCGCACCGGCTCGTACGGGATGCGCAGCGACGCGAAGATGTCGTCGAAGAACCCGTCCTCGCCCAGCAGCAGCTGGTGCACGCGGCGCAGGAAGTCGCCGGACTCGGCGCCCTGGATGACGCGGTGGTCGTAGGTGGACGTCAGCGTCACGATCTTGCTGATGCCCATGTCGACCAGCGTCTTCTCGCTGGCGCCCTGGAACTCGGCGGGGTAGTCCATCGCGCCGACGCCGATGATCGCGCTCTGGCCCTTGGTCAGCCGCGGCACCGAGTGGTTGGTGCCCGACGGGCCCGGGTTGGTCAGCGAGATCGTGGTGCCGGAGAAGTCGTCCGCGGTCAGCGCGTTGCTGCGCGCCTTGCGGATGATGTCCTCGTAGGCCTGCCAGAACTGGTAGAACGTCATGTCCTCGCAGCCCTTGATGGAGGCGACCACGAGGTTGCGCGAACCGTCCTTGCCCGGCATGTCGATCGCCAGGCCCAGGTTGATGTGCTCCGGCGTGACCGCTGCGGGCTTGCCCTTGGCGTCCTCGCCGTAGTGGCGGTTCATGTTCGGGAAGTCCTTGACCGCCCGGATCAGCGCGTAGCCGATCAGGTGCGTGAAGGAGACCTTCCCGCCCTTGTTCCGCTTGAGGTGGTTGTTGATGACGATGCGGTTGTCGAACAGGAGCTTGGCGGGCACCGCGCGCACGCTCGTCGCGGTGGGAACCGTCAGCGACTGGTCCATGTTCTTGGCGATCGCGGCCGCAGCACCGCGCAGGGTCTTCACATCGCCCTCTGCCTGGGGCTGCTTGACCGGGGCGGCCTTGGCGGCCTGCTGCGGAGAGGGCTTCGGAGCGGCGGCGGGCTTGGCCGCGGGTGCGGCGGCCGCCTGCGCGGGCGCCTGACCGTTGGTCTCACCGGCGCGCGTAGCCGTGGCCGTCGGTGTCGGCGGCGCCGCAGTGCCGGCCGCAGCAGCGGTGGCGGTGTTCTCGTTTGTAGCCTGACCCGACTTGTAGTCGGCGAAGAATTCGTGCCACGCCGAGTCTACGGAAGTGGGATCTTGGAGGAACTTCTCGTACATCTCCTCGATCAACCACTCATTGGGGCCGAACTGTGACGCGGGGCTGCTGGACACGGCTGGCGTTCGCCTCGATCCATATGCTCGTGATTTACAGACACACTCGGGTACCAGGCTAGCCGCCCGATTCGCGAGGTTGACACACAGGACGGCCGTTCGGCTGATCGACTCTCATCACAGAATCGATCAGGGTCCTCAGGCCAGCGGGGATGTGTCCCCGTTCGGGCCATCCGACCGAACATCAACCGCTCCTGGTGTGGTTCGTTCGCTGATCAGCGCCGCTTGGCGCTACTCCATACGGGTTGTCGTACACGTCCATTATGGCGTTTCACCGACACGCTGTGTTCCCAACTGGTAGCAGGATCGGCTCGCATCGCGGGATCGACCCCGCGCGGTCGACCTCAGCGCCCGTTTTGCCTGGTCGGCCACGCCGACGAGCGCCCAACCGGCTTCGTTGCGTGCACGGGGCGACACGGGGCGTGGCGATCGTGACAGAAAAGTTCCCTTCCTCACACCCGTCGGCGACCTCGAGCTGTCATGAGCGCAACGTTCCCGCCGGGTGGAGGAGATGAGAGGAAGGGTCCCTTCCTCTCACGCGATGTTGCTCGTCTCCGCGGCGTCGTCCACCGTGCCGCCGTGGACGTCGGCCGCCCGCCACAGCCGGGCGTAGTACCCGCGACGGGCCAGCAGCTCCTCGTGCGCGCCCTGCTCGACGATGTGCCCGCCGTCGACCACCACGATCCGGTCCGCGCGGGCCGCCGTGCCCAGCCGGTGCGCGACGACGAACGTGGTGCGCTGCGCGGCGAGCCGATCGCTGGCGGCCACCACCATCGACTCGGTCGCCGGGTCCAACGCGGCCGTGGCCTCGTCCAGCAGCAGCACGTCGGGGTCGACGAGCTGAGCCCGAGCCAGCGCGACCAGCTGGCGTTGACCCGCCGACAGCCCTCGGCCGCGCTCACCGACCTCCTGGCGGAAACCGTGCGGCAGCATCGAGATCCCCGGAAGGGCTCCCACCGCGCGGGCGGCCGCCTCCACCTCGGCCGGCCCGGCGTCGGGACGGGCGTAGGTGATGTTGTCGGCGACGTCGCCGGTGAACAGGTGACCTTCCTGCGGCACCACCGCCAGCCGCTGGTGGAACGCCGCCAGGTCGTAGTCGCGCACGTCCGTCCCGTCGACCAGCACCGCGCCCTCGGAGACGTCGTAGAACCGCGCGATCAGCTTGATCAAGGTCGACTTGCCCGCACCCGTGGCACCCACCAGCGCCACCGTCTCGCCAGGCCGCACCCGCAGGTTCACCTCCCGCAGCGCGTACTGCTCGGTGCCGGGGTAGCGGAACGACACCGACCGCAACTCCACCTCGCCGCGGAACCGCTCGGGCACCTCCACCGGTTCGGCGGCGGCGGGCACCGACGTCGGCGTGCGCAGCAGGTCGCCGATGCGCTGCAAACCCACCCGGGCCTGCTGGTATCCGTCGAAGACGCCGGACAGCTGCTGCACCGGTGAGAAGAACAGGCCCAGGTACAGCAGGAAAGCGACCAGCACCCCGGCCGTCAGCTCACCCGAAGCGACCCGCGCAGCACCGACCCCCAGCACGGCCGCCTGCGCGATCTCCGACAGCAGCGCCACGAACGGGAAGTAGGTGGCGATGTAGCGCTGCGCGCGCAGTCGCGAACGCCGGTAGGCGTCGCTGCGCTGCGCGAACACCTTCGCCGCGTGCCCCTCGCGGCGGTGCGCCTGGGCCACCCGCATGCCGGAGACGTTCTCCTGCAGATCGGCGTTGACGGTGCTGACCCGTTCCCGCGCCTCGGCGTAGGCGGTGGAGGAGACCCTGCGGAAGATGATCGTGGCGACCACCAGGACCGGCAGCACCGCCATCGCCACCAGCGCCAGCGACGGGTCGGTGATCATCAGGGCTCCGGCGATGCCCACCAGCGTCAGCACGCTGACCACGAACGTGGCCAGGCCCGTCTGCAGGAACGTCGACAGCGCGTCGACATCGGTGGTCATGCGGGTCATGATCCGCCCGGCCAGCTCCCTCTCGTAGAAGTCCAGCCCGAGCCGCTGCAGGTGCGCGAAGCTGCGCAGCCGCAGCACGTACAGCAGGGTTTCGCCGGTGCGAGCGGTGATCACCGTCTGCAGCTTGATCACCAGCCACCCGCCGGCGACCAACAGCCCCGCCACCCCCGTGGCCAGCCACAACGTGTTGAGGTTCGCCGTCCCGACACCGCTGTCGATGCCGTGCCGCACCAGCGACGGCAGCAGCACCGAGGTCAGCGCGTCTCCGGCGACCAGGGCGATCGTCAACAGCAGCCCCCACCGGATCGGCCGGAGCAGCCGCGCCAACCGGAACTCCGGGTCCGGCGCGGTGGGATCGGTCCCCCGCACTCGAGGCAGGTCGCGGGTCGGCGGCAGACCGCGGATCCCCTCCACCAGCTCCGGCGTGGGCGGAGCCGACGTGGTGCTCATGCCGTGACGGCCCGCGGAGGCCACCACGGGGCCTCCGGCCGACCACTCGGCCGGCTGCTCCTGCGGCCACAGCTCCGGGGTGACGCCGTCGGGGGAGACCTCGACGTGCTCGTCGTGCGGGTCGTCGATCGTTTCCCCCGGCCCCGCCAGCAGCGAGCGGAACAGCTCGCACCGCTCGCGCAGCTCAGCCTCGGTGCCGACGTCCACGACGCGCCCTTCGTCGAGCACGGCGATCCGGTCGGCCAGCGCCAGCGTCGAACGCCGGTGCGCGATGAGCAGCGTGGTGCGCTGCGCGGTGACCGAACGCAGCGTGTCGTGAATGGCGGTTTCCGTCGCCGGATCGACGGCCGACGTCGCATCGTCGAGCACCAGCACCCTGGGGTTGGACAGCAGCGCCCTCGCCAGCGCCACGCGCTGACGCTGGCCACCCGACAGCGTCAGCCCGCGTTCGCCGACCGCCGTGTCGTAGCCGTCGGGCAGGCCGGTGATGAACTCGTGCGCCTCCGCACCCTTGGCGGCGGCGATCACGTCGTCCTCGCTCGCATCGGAACGCCCGTAGGCGATGTTGCCGCGAATGGTGTCGGAGAACAGGAACGCTTCCTCGAAGACGACCCCGACCGCGCTGCGCAGCGAATCCAGCCGCAGATCGCGGAGGTCGAAGGTCTCTTCGGTGTCGGTGGAGCCGATCGCGATACGCCCCGAGTGGACGTCGTAGAACCGGGGGAGCAGCAGCGACACCGTCGATTTGCCCGAGCCCGCCGGCCCCACCAGCGCGACCGTCTCGCCAGGGCTGACGCGCAAGGTCGCCTCCTGGAGCACCGGCTGGTCCCGGGTGTAGCCGAAACCGACCTCGTCCAGCCGGACCTCCAGCGGCCCTTCGGGCAGCGAGCGGGCGTCGGGCCTCTCCCCGACCTCGGGCTGCGAATCGGTGAGCTCGTGGATGCGCTCCACCCCGGCTCGTGCCAGCTGGGCCTGGATCATGACGCTGGAGAGCATCCGGGCCGGACCGGACAGCATCGCCACGTAGCCGGCGAATGCGACGAAGGTTCCCAAGCTCACCTGGCCCTGGAACACCAGCCAACCGCCCAGACCCAGCACGCCCACCTGACCGGCGGCGGGCAGCGTCGCCAGGCTCGCCGCGGGAAGGGATGTCATCCGGGCCGCGCGCAGCCGCTCGGCGAACAGCCGGCGAGCCCGCGATTCCAGCCGGCCGATCTCGCGCTCTTCCTGGCCGAAGCCCTTCACCACGCGCACGCCGGTGACGGTCTCCTCGACGTGCTGGGCGATGTCGGCCGCGCGCTGCTGAGCCGACCAGGTGGCGGGGAACAGCTTCTTCTTGCTGCGCGCGGTGACCACGGCGATCAGCGGTGCCACGACGAGCGCCACCACGGTCAGCAGCGGCGACAGCCACAGCATCGCCGCGATCGCGAAGACCGCCAGCACCGCTGTTCCGGCCGCCAGCGGCAGCATCGACAGCAGCGAATGCACGAGCTGCAGGTCGCTGATGGAACGCGACACCACCTGCCCGGTGCGCAGCGCGTCCTGCTTGCCGCCGTCGAGGCGCTGCATGGCGGCGAACACCGCTCTCCGCAGGTCGTGCTGCACGTCCAGCGCCAGCCGGCCCGCGCTGTAGCGGCGGACGAAGGCGGCGGCGAACCGGAACACGCCCAGCACCAGCAGCACGATCACGATCCACCACAACCGCTCGGTGCTGCGCGCCACGGCGTCGTCGACCGCGAGCTTGGTCAGCAGCGGGACCAGCGCCTCCAACCCCACCGCGGTCACGGAGGCGCCCATCGCCAACACCAGTGCGACCGGGTGGCGCCGACAAGCGGCGAAGAGGCGACGGATCCAGCTGCCGGAGGAACGGCCGGGATTCTCGGAGTCGCTCACCCCGCCAGGTTAGGCCTCGGCACCGACGGTGCAGCACCACCGATCCTGCGGTGTGACCGGCGCCAACGGGTGAGGAAGGGAACCTTCCTGCCATTTCGGTCGACGCGGCGCCCGGCTGGCAGAAAGGTTCCCATCCTCACGCCACGTCGCGCCGCGCGCCCACGAACCAGCCGCCGGCCACGAACACCGCGGTGTAGCCGAGGAACGTCAGCAGGCTGGCCCACCACGGGTGCCCGTAGCTGCCGCCGAAGAACAGGTGCAGGAGTTCGAACGCGGTGCGCGGAGTGTTCGGCTCGTTCGGGCCCGCGACCGCGGAGACGAACAGCGGCACCGCGAGGTTGGACACGATGCCGTTGCCCGCCGAGCCCGGCAGGTACGGCTCGATCCCGGACATGGGGGTGTCGAGCAGGCTGAACGACAGGATGAACTCGACCACGAACTTGTAGACCAGCGGCACGATGACCACCAGCACGGCGTTGGCGATCAGAGCGCCGAAACCGACCCCGAGCAGCGTCCACAGCAGCATCGACAGCACGCCCGCTCCGCCGACGCTGAGCCAGCTGCTGAACCCGCCGAAGTTGCTCATGTCGTGGCCCGCGCCGAGCAGGGCACCGAGGCTGGCGAACAGCACGTTCGCGAGCCCGTAGAGCACCCCGACGCCTGCGCAGGGGATCAACTTGGCCCACAGCACGGAGCTGCGCGGGTTGGCGGTGAGGTACGTCGTGGTGATCGTCTTGGCGCGGAACTCGCTGGCGAAGGTCATCGCGCCGAACAGCAGCGCGAAGATCGTGCCGAAGTTCGTCGACAGCGCCACCGACAGCAGGCCCAGCGGAAGCGACGCGCTGAACTCCTCGACCATGTCGATGATCCCGCCGAACGCGGTGCCCAACCACCCGGCGGCGAACCCCAGCACCACCACGGGGATCAGCAGCGCCCACCACAGGCTGGTGGTGACGATCTTCCGGTACTCGGCCTTGATCAGCCCGATCATCACACGCTCCCGCCATTGCCCGGTTGTCCCGGCCCAGCCCACGTCTGCGATGCGGGCGGGGCGTAGTGCGGGAGTCCCGCGTACTGACCCTGGGTGAGGTGGAAGAACAACTGCTCCAGATCGACCCGCTCGTCCTGCATCCCGTAGAGCGCGACCCCGGCCTGCAACGCCAGGTCGGCGACCACGCGGGAATCGGCACCGAAGACGGCCAGCCGCCCGTCCGGGAGGTATTCGACCCCGTAACCGGCTGCCTGGACCTCGGCGACCAGCACGTCGGGGGAGTCGGCCTGCACCAAGGCTCGGGACTGCTGCGCGGCGCGGAGCTCGTCGATGTGCCCGTCGTAGACGCACCGGCCCTGGCTGATGATCACCAGCCGGTCCACGGTGTGCTCGATCTCGCGCAGGAAGTGGCTGGACATCAGCACGGTCCGGCCCCCGGCGGCGAAGGCCTGCAGGAAGCCCCGCAGCCACGCGATGCCCTCGGGATCGAGCCCGTTGGCGGGTTCGTCGAGGATCAGGATCTGCGGGTCGCCGAGCAGCGCGGTGGCCAGTGCCAGGCGTTGCCGCATGCCCAGCGAGAACCCGCCGGTCTTGCGGTCTCCGGCGGCGGCGAGCCCGACCAGCTCCAGCGCCCTGTCGACCTGGCCGTCGGGGATGTTCATGGCGGCCGAGTAGCAGCGGAGGTGGTGCCGGGCGGTGCGGCTCGGGTGGAATCCGTGCGCGTCGAGCACGGCGCCGACGACACCACCGGGGTTCGGCAGCCGGTTGAACGGCAGTCCGTTGATGGTCGCGGTGCCCGAGGTGGGCGTGACCAGGCCGAGGATCATGCGCAGTGCGGTGGTCTTGCCGGCCCCGTTCGGGCCCAGGAAGCCGGTGACGGCCCCGGGCTGCACTGTGAAGCTGAGGTCTTGCACCGCGTGCACGGGCCCGAATCTCTTGTTCAGCCCTTGCACGTGGATGCGACCGCTGCCGTCGTGCACACGCCCTCCCACGTCCGGTCACCCGTCAGTGTGTCACCCCTGATGGCTCCATCCTGCCGGACAGGTGGGGCCGTGAAGGTGTGGTGTCGTGGCCGCTGCGGGTCGCGGGTGCCGGATGCGGGGGAGTCAGCAGGTCAGGCGCGTTCGACCACCGCTGCGCGGTAGATCCTGCTGTGGTCGGTCTCCAACCGTTCGGCCAGCGGCGGTGGGGTCGTGGGCGCGGTCGTGAGGTCGGGGCGGATGAACTCGTCGGTGTCCCAGTCGGAGGGCCCGGGGCCGGTGGCGGACACGATCGGCTCGGGGATCACCGCGACCGCGGGTTCGGGATTCCGGGGGAGGTGGGACCCGGTTTGGCGGCGAAGCCTGGCGCGGCGTTCCGATGATCCGGAGCGCTCGGTGATCAGCTGGTGGTGCGCGGCCTGCCACACCTTGCAGGGCCAGGGTCTGCGGCGCAGCGTTCCCCGGCAGGACGGGCAGCGCCCGTCGGAGTCCGGCTCGTGATCGTCTAACAGGGTTCGAAGGGCTTCGGTAAAGCGATACAGCTCGGTTCGGGCAATCGGTAGCAGCACTTCGGGGGCGTCTTCGCCCATCACTCGGTCCAGGGCGTCGAGCCGATCGAGAACCGCCTTGCGCAGTGCCGTGTCCATCACGTTTTTCTCCCACCCGTCAGCGCGTTTTCCTGCATCGAAGTTTCCGCCGGAGAACGACGGATCATCCGTCACCCGCCGTTACTCCGATGGGTGACATCGGCATCGCGGGTTCACGCCTGCACGGGCACCCGACGAGACTCACCCCATCGAGTGGTTATCGATTCGGCTGGCAATTGGCGGCGAAGTGCTCGCTCACGTCGTCGGCAAACCGGCGATCTTCCCCTACACTGAGAGTGGCGGCCTGCTCCCGGTGACCCCCAGGCTGGTTGAGCGGGCCGCCCCTATTTTGCCTTTTCGCGGTGAATCCGATTCCTGGAAGGGCGAATTGCGCTGCATTCGCCACTTCGGTTACCGGCCAACCAATTCGAATTGGAACTCGGTGCAAGTTTCCGACCGGGGCCGTCGCTGTTGATGTGCGCAGGGAACCTTCCTGTCACAGCACAGCGGGCGGACCGCGAGGAAGGGAACCTTCCGCGCAGCCCGCCCGCTCACTCAGGCGCCGAGAGACCTCAGCCCAGGACGCTGCTCAGCGCCACCGAGGTGCGGTCGTGCGCCTCGGCGACGGCCTTGTTGACCAGGTCGCCCGCGTGGGTGTTGAGGCCGCCGGCCAGCGCGGCATCCGCGCGGCACGCCTGCTGCCAACCGGCGTCGGCGATGCGCAGCACGTAGGGGAGCGTCACGTTGGTCAGCGCGTGCGTGGACGTGGTGGGCACCGCGCCCGGCATGTTGGCCACGCAGTAGAAGACCGAGTCGTGCACCCGGTAGGTCGGGTCGTCGTGCGTGGTCGGCCGGGAGTCGGCGAAGCACCCGCCCTGGTCGATGGCGATGTCGACCAGCACGCTGCCGGCCTTCATCTCCGAGACCAGGTGGTTGGACACCAGCTTGGGAGCCTTCGCGCCGGCGATCAGCACCGCGCCGATCACCAGGTCGGCAGCGCGAACCGACTGCTCGACGGTGTAGCGGTTGGACGCGACCGTGCGGATCTGGCCGTGGAAGTCGCGGTCGATCTCGCGCAGCTTGTCGACGTTGGTGTCCAGCAGCTCCACCTCGGCACCCATGCCCAAGGCCACCCGAGCCGCGTTGAGGCCGGCGACCCCGCCGCCGATCACCACGACCCGCGCCGGGTGAACCCCGGGAACTCCGCCGGGCAGCACACCACGACCGCCGCTGGGCGCCATCAGCGAATGCGCACCCACCAGCGGCGCCAACCGCCCGGCGACCTCGCTCATCGGCGCCAGCAGTGGCAACCCGCCGTCCCCGGTCTGCACGGTCTCGTAGGCGATGCCGGTGATGCCCGAGGTCAGCATCGCGTCGGTCAGCTCAGCGGAGGCGGCCAGGTGCAGGTAGGTGAACAGCACCTGGTCCCGGCGCAACCGCGGGTACTCCTCGGCGATCGGCTCCTTGACCTTGAGCACGAGGTCGCCTTCCGCCCACACGTCGTCGGCCGTGGCCAGCACCTTCGCGCCGGAGGCGAGGTAGTCCTCATCGGGGATGGAGGAGCCGGCACCGGCTTCCGCCTCGACGAAAACGTCGTGACCACGGGCGGTCAACTCGTGCACACCGGCTGGGGTGATCGCGACCCGGTACTCGTTGTTCTTGATCTCGCGAGGCACTGCGATCTTCACCGTGGGGTCCTTTCGTCGTGTGGAAACAACGATCGGACGACGTGACGCACAGCGCATCATTTCCACGGCATGAGATTGGGCAGGGGTGTTTGTGCCACCAGCACAACGTGCGTGCTCGCGGGCAGGGCAGAAGTGGCAGATCGGTTCCCATGCCCGCGCTCGCCGCGGCGCCCGGCTCAGCCGTGCTGCGCCCAGCGCTCCGCCAGCAACTGCACCAGCAGCGCGGACCGGACGTCCGGGTCGTCGAGATCGACCTCCACCAGCTGGCCGATACGCTTCATCCGGTACCGGAAGGTGTTGGGGTGCACCCGGAGCTCGCGGCTCGCCTGACGTGGGTCTCCCGGGTGCCGCAGCCAGGCGTGCAGGGTCGCCTGGTAATCGGTGCCCTGCCCGCGATCGTGCTCGCGCAGCACCGCCAAGGGACCCAGCGCGGCAACACCGGCGTCGGTGGCGGCGCCGGCCATCCGGCTGAGGACCAGCAGGTGCCACAGGTCTTCGTAGACCGCGACGGGCTGCCGCACCAATCCCGTGCGCAGCATCCCGATCAGCTCGTCGGCCTGGGCTCGGGAGCCCGGGATGTCGGTGACCGCCACGGACGTTCCCACCGCGACGAGCGGGCGAGGGGACAGGTCGTGCGACAGCAGCGCCTGCCGCAACTCCGGCCAGCCGCCCCCGCGCGCCCGGTCGGGCACCAGCGCGTAGAGCACCGTGCCGATCTCGGTGACCAGCGGCCGTCGTCCGATGCCCCGCGTGATCCACTCCCACATCGCCAGCCGCTGTCCCTCGGCCGGTTCGTCGGAGGCGGGCATCTCGATCGCGATGACGCGGTGCTCCTCGTTGGGCACCGCCAGTTCACTGGCCGCCGCGCGCCACCCGTCGCCGCCGTCGAGCAGCAGCCGCACCTGCTCGGCCGTCCTCCGACGCTGCACGTCGGCGACCGCGCGCCAGCGCAACAGCTGCAGCGCCACCAGCGGTGCCGTGTCGGCGAAGGCGGTCGCGCGCTCCTCCGAGACGGGGCCGGGCACCACCGCCCACATCGAGCCGAGCAGTTCGCCGCCCATCCTGATCGGCATCACCAGGCGCGGCAGCGTCCCGTCCTGCTGGGCGGGCACGAAGATCGCCGAACTGCCCTTGGTGAGCTGCCGGAACGTGCCGCGGGCGCGGAACTTCGCGAGCACGTCGTCCGGTTGCTTGCGACCCATGATCGTGGAGACCCGCGCCGGATCGGTCAGGTCCTGCCGGGCTGAGTACGCCAGCACCTGCGAATGGGCGTCTTCGAGGGTCACCGGCGCGTCCACGACGTCGGCGACCGCGTCGGCGAGCCGGAACAGGTCCGCGACACCGATGCCGCTCTCCTCCGCCTGCCTGATCCCGCCCGCCAGGGCCGCGCGGATCAGCCACACCAGCTGCGCCCACGCGGTGCCCGGACGCACCTCCACCAGCGCCACGTCGGCGCCGCGCACGGCTTCCACGACAGCGGCCTCAGCGGACACCGGTGGCTTGAGCAGCACCGCGGCCGCGCCCTGCTCACCGCAGTCGCGCACCAGCCGCACCGCCTGCTCGACATCGCCGATCCCCACCCCCAGCACCAGGTCGCCGCCGGTCGCCCTCGTGGGCTGATCGGGTTCGGCGATCACCACGTCGCCGGCGACGGTGTTGGGTTCCGGGCTGAACACGGTGCGCAGCAGGGCCGGGCCCACCCGCTCGACCAGCGCCCGGATGTCGAGCATCGAAGGGTCCTCCTCGACCAAGGACGTGCCGGCGGAGATCACATGTCCATTGACAGTCTCGCTGGCCCGTTTATCGTTGCTGAGCAAGCCGACAATCGCATACCGGCCATCGACCCCGTGCGGGAGAGACCCTGCCAGCAGTGCAGGGCGCCGAAGGAGCAACACTCCCCAGCAAACTCTCAGGCACCCATGACCGCTCGGGCGAGGCAACTCTGGAAAGCGTCCGTCACCGACGGGCCACCCACGGTGCAAGCCGCTCGCGCGGCGAAGCTCTCAGGTTCCGCAACAGAGGGGGAGGCCCAGCCGAAACCGGGGACCAGCGTCCCTTCGAACAGCTATGGAGCCTCCCTCATGTCGCTTCCCGCGAACCTGGCCTACACCGAAGAGCACGAGTGGATCGAGGACCGCGGCGAGGTCGCGCGCATCGGCATCACCGAGCACGCCGCCGGCGCCCTGGGTGACATCGTCTTCGTGCAGCTCCCCGAGGTCGGCGACCAGATCGAGTCCGGCCAGGCGTGTGGCGAGCTGGAGTCCACCAAGTCCGTCAGCGACCTGTTCGCGCCGGTCACCGGCGAGGTCGTGGCCATCAACGAGTCCGTTGTGGACGACCCGGCCGTGGTCAACGCCGACCCCTACGGCGAGGGCTGGCTGATCGAGGTGCGCGTGACCGAGACGGGTGCGACCCTCACGGCCCAGCAGTACTCGGAATTGATCAACGAGTAAACGCGGAGCCCGGAACGAGGCGAGACGATCAATGACGATCAGTGTCTTCGACCTGTTCTCGGTGGGGATCGGCCCGTCCAGTTCGCACACGGTGGGGCCGATGCGCGCAGCGCAGCGGTTCACCGCGAAGTTGCGGGCGAACGGGACCATCTCCAGGGTCAACAGGGTCAAAGCGGAGTTGTTCGGTTCCCTTGGCGCGACCGGTCGCGGTCACGGCAGCCCGAACGCGGTCCTTCTCGGGTTGGAAGGGCATCGCCCCGAGTCGGTGGATCCGGTGGCCGGCGCGCAGCGCGTCGACGAGATCGACAAGAGCGGGTTGCTGCGGCTCGGCGGTGATCACGTGCTGTCCTTCACCAGTGCGCGAGACCTGGTGCTGCACCGGCGCAAATCGCTGCCGGAACATCCCAACGGCATGCGCTTCACCGCCATCGGCAACGACGGGGGTGAGCTGGAGTCCGCGGTCTACTACTCGGTGGGCGGCGGCTTCGTCGTGGATGAGGACGCGGTCGGCGCCGACCGGATCAAGGCGGATGACACAGCGGTTCCCATGCCCTTCAGCACGGGTGCCGACCTGCTGATCCGCAGCACCGAGTCGGGTCTGCCGATCAGCGGGGTGATGCTCGCCAACGAGTTGTCGTGGCGGGAGGAACCCGCGGTGCGGGCGGGGCTGCTGGACATCTGGCGGGTGATGCGGGAGTGCGTCGACAACGGTTGCCGCAACGCCGGTGAGTTGCCCGGCGGCTTGAAGGTGCGCCGGCGGGCGGCCGAGTTGGCCGCGAAGCTGACCGATCAGGACGATCCGCTGGAGTGGGTCACCCTGTTCGCGCTGGCGGTCAACGAGGAGAACGCCGCGGGCGGGCGCGTGGTGACGGCGCCGACCAACGGTGCGGCGGGCATCGTGCCCGCGGTGCTGCACTACTATGCGCGGTTCGTGCGGGGTGCCGATGAGGACGGCGTGGTGCGCTTCCTGCTCACGGCCGGGGCGATCGGCGTGCTGTTCAAGGAGAACGCGTCCATCTCCGGCGCGGAGGTCGGCTGCCAGGGTGAAGTCGGGTCGGCGTGCTCGATGGCCGCAGCCGGTTTGGCCGAAGTGCTCGGCGGCACGCCGAGCCAGGTGGAGAACGCCGCGGAGATCGCGATGGAGCACAACCTGGGGCTCACCTGCGATCCGATAGGCGGTCTGGTGCAGATCCCGTGCATCGAGCGCAACGCGGTCGCCTCGGTCAAGGCGATCACCGCTGCCCGGATGGCGCTGCGCGGCGACGGCACGCACTTCGTGTCCCTCGACAAGGTCATGAAGACGATGCGGGAGACCGGGCGCGACATGAAGGACAAGTACAAGGAGACCGCACGGGGCGGATTGGCCGTCAACGTCATCGAGTGCTGAGCAGCGGCCCGAAGTGAGGATGGGAACCTTCCTGTCATCACCTCGGGCCGTTTCGCTGCGCTGACCTGCGGAATCAAATCTCATGCGATCAACCGCGGGGATAGGCATGCACAATTCAGTTGTGCACAACTGAATTGCGCGCTACTGTTCGTCTCGTGACGACGGAATCGGGATCGACGCTGGACCGGCTGCTCTGCTTCGCGCTGCACAGCGCGTCGCGGGCTTTCACCAACCTCTACCGGCCGTTCCTCGACGAGGTCGGCCTGACCTACCCGCAGTACCTCGTGATGCTGGTGCTGTGGGAGCGCGAGTCGCTGACGGTCAAGGAACTGGGCGGCCTGCTCCGGCTCGATTCGGGAACGTTGTCGCCGCTGCTGAAGCGACTCCAGACCCGTGGGCTGCTCGTCCGCACGCGCAGCGAGACCGACGAGCGGTCCGTGCGCGTCGAGGTCACCGGCGAGGGGCGTGCGTTGCGGCAGCAGGCGCGCGACATCCCGCAGCGGATGGTCTCCGCCACCGGGATGGACCTCGGCGAGGTCGAGCAGCTGCGCTCCACATTGGAAAACCTGACGACCACGTTGAACGACGCGGCACGCCGGGTCACCGAGAATCGGGAGACGAAGCGATGACAGTTCTCTACACGGCGGAGGCCACCGCGACCGGCGAAGGTCGCAGCGGACGCACCCGCACCTCGGACGGCTTGGTCGACCTCGAACTGGCCATCCCCAAGGAGATGGGCGGCCCCGGTGGCGCCACCAACCCCGAGCAGCTGTTCGCGGCCGGTTACTCCGCCTGCTTCCACAGCGCCCTCCAGCTGGTCGCCCGCAAGCAGAAGGTCGACATCGACGGCTCGTCGGTCACCGCCGAGGTCGGAATCGGCCCGAACGGAGACGGAGGCTTCGGCCTCAACGTCTCCCTGCACGTCGAACTGCCCGGTGTGCCCGAGGAACAGGCTCAGCAGCTCGCCGAAGCCGCGGACGCGGTGTGCCCGTACTCCAACGCGGTGCGCGGCAACATCGGCCTCGAAGTCCGCGTCGCCTAAGCGAACAGCACGTACACCGCGCCGGTCGCCCCGGCGAGCATCGCCAGCACCGCTGTCGCGGCGGGCAAAGCCCCGCCCGGCAGCGGTGCTTTCGCGCGAAGACGTCGATCGCTGCGCTGATGGCGCCGCCACACCAGCCACGCCACGACCCCGCTGGTCGGCAACGTCGCCAGAGCGCAGACGACCGCGGCCATCGCGCTGTGGTGCGAGATCAACTTCAGCAGCACCAGCAGGCTCACGGTGAACGCCAACGCCGTGCGCAACCAGGCCAGGGTCGTGCGCTCGATCTGCAACCCCGAATCCCAGGGCTGGTGCTCGCTCACCTCAGAACCCGGTCACGAACAGCAGCACGCAGGCCGCCACACCGATCACGCCCAACCCGTAGCCCAGCACAGGAGCCAGGCGCGGGGCCGGCAACGGCTCGCCCCGGCGCAGAGCCCGTTCGGTGGCCACCCACCTGGTGAAAGCCGTACCGCTGCACAGAACACCGGCCAGCAGCAACGCGACCGCCAGCACCGTGCGGATGTCGCTGGGCTCAGCGGACACGGCGTTGAGGGCCTCAACACCGACCCCACCGGCCATCAGCGCCAACGCGGTGCGGATCCAGGCCAGGAACGTCCGCTCGTTGGCGAGCGTGAACCGGGGATCGGGCTCATCGCCCTCCTCGTAGAGCCGCCGCGGCCAGCGCGCGCTCTCACCTTCGCCATCGGTCGCCATGACCCTCACGTTATCTCGTCCGAATGGCGGAACAAGGGCCAGTTCCCCGTGCGAACGGTGGGGCGCACATCGCGTCCCGGCTGACCCAGTGCGTGGGAAAGGGACTGGACGTTTCCCCGACGACCGGAGATCGTTGGCGTGGACCTCAGCGCCGCGCGTCCCGCCCGAATGCATTGAGGTTCCCTCGACCACTCGGGCGGTCGACGCCCGCGAGCGAAACTGGAGGTCGGATGGCCGTCGGAGTCGCGCACCCGGACAAGTCCACCGTGCGCAAGGCGGCCTTCGCCAGCGCTGTCGGCAACACCATCGAGCTCTACGACTTCCTGATCTACGGCACCGCGGCCGGTCTGGTGTTCAACAAGCTGTTCTTCCCCTCCGGTGATCCGTGGGTGGGGGCGCTGCTGGCGTTCGCGACCTTCGGCGCGGGATTCCTGGCCCGCCCGCTCGGCGCGGCGGTGATCGGTCACTTCGGCGACCTCGTCGGCCGCAAGCTCATGCTGGTCATCACGCTCAGCGTCACCGGCGTGTGCACGGCCGCGATCGGCTTGCTGCCCACCTACCAGCAGGTCGGCGTGTGGGCTCCGGCGCTGTTGGTGACGCTGCGACTCGTCCAGGGGTTCTTCCTCGGCGGCGAGCAGGGCGGAGCCGTGCTGATGGCCGTCGAACACGCACCCGCCCACCGGCACGGGTGGTACGGCGGATGGACCTTCATCGGCTCCCCGACCGGCATGTTTCCTCGCCACCGGCGCTTTCGCCGCCGCCACCGCGATCTCCGGCGAGCAGTTCTTGGAGTGGGGGTGGAGGGTGCCGTTCCTGCTGAGCCTGGTGCTGGTCGGGGTCGGCCTCTACGTCCGGCTGCGCCTGGCCGAAAGCCCCGAGTTCGCCGCCATCCGGCAGCGCGGCGAGCGCGCACGACTGCCCGTCGCCGAGGCTTTCGCCACAGCCTGGCGGCAGATCCTGCTCGCCGCCGGCGTGAACCTCGGCTTCAACGCGTTCATCTTCATCATGACGACGTTCCTGCTGACCTACGGCACCGAGAAGGTCGGAGTCACCAGGGACGTGATGCTGCTGGGCAGCTTCGCCGGTTCAGCCGCCCAGATCGCCGGAATCCTGCTGTTCTCGCACCTGTCGGACCGGCTCGGCCGCACCCAGGTGATGCTCGGCGGGGGAACGTTCCTCGCGGCGTTCGCCTTCCCGCTGTTCTGGCTCATCGACACCGGCAGCCCGGCGCTGATCGTGCTCGCGATGATCGTGGGATACGGCGGCGCGGCCGCGGTGTTCGGGCCGATGGCGGCCTTCTGCGCGGAACTGTTCCCCACCAGGGTTCGCTACACCGGCGTGTCGCTGGGCTACCAGAGCGGATCGGTCCTCGGTGGCGGCTTGTCGCCGGTGGTGGCCACCGCGCTGCTGACCGGTTCCGGCGGGCAGTCCTGGCCCATCTCGGCCTACCTGGTCTTCGGCGCGGCGATCACCATCGTCTGCCTGGCCCTCACCGGTGAACCGACCCGCTGGTCCCGCCGCGACGAGAAGTGACCGCGGGCCGGGGGTATCCCGCGACGGCCGGGTTCACCGATGGCAGGAAGGTTCCCATGCTCTCGGGGTCACAAGGCCAAGGGCATGTCGCCGCCGAACAGCTCCGGCTTGTGCCCGGTGATCGTGAGGTACCCGTCGGCGTCGAGCTCGCCGACGTCGCCCGTGGACAGCCAGCCTTCCGCGTCGGTGACGGGACGGATCATCCCGTCGGCCTCCAGGTAGCCCGCGCACACCAGCGGCCCGCGCACCAGCACCTCACCGTCCGGTGCGATGCGCACCTCCATGCCGGGCATCGCGCGGCCGACCGTGCCGGTGCGCCGAGCGTCGGGACGATTCGTGGTGGCGCAACCGGTCGTCTCGATCAGGCCCCACAGCTCGCAGACGTCCAGCCCGACGCCGTTGAACAGCTCCAGCACCTCGGGGTCGAGAGGACCGGAGCCGATCGACGGCCACACCGTCCGGTCCAGCCCGACGCGGGTCCGCACCCGCTCGCGGTCCCGGGGCGTCCGGCGCTGCTCCGGCGGAACGCCGCGCAGCAGACCGGCGAGCTGCGACCACACCTGCGGCGAAGCGAAGAACAGCGCGGGACGAGCCCTCGGCAGCTCCTTGAGCACCTCGTCGCGATCACCGCAGAAGTGCACGTGCGCGGCGTCGTGGATCGCCGCGTAGACGCCCACGACGCGTTCGGTGATGTGGCTCAGCGGCAGGTAGCTCAGGCGCGCGGTGTGGGGTTCGGGGCGGGTGAGCTGGTGCAGCGCGGCCGCGGCGAAGCAGATGTTGCTGTGGGTCAGCACCACGCCCTTGAGCCGGTCGCTGTCCTCGCTCGGGTAGATGATGGCCGCCGGTGTCGCGGGAGTGACCGGTGCGCTTTCCCGCTGCAGCAGGCCGGGGTCGTCACGCAACCGTTGCGCGCCGTGTCTTCGCAGGTCGGACCAGGTGTGGAAGCGGTGGTCCGCGCTGATCATCACGGCGTCGTCGAGCACCACGACGTGTTCTACCGTGCTGTCGTTGCGCAGCGCTTTCGCCCATCGCCGCAGCTGGTCGTCGCTCTCCAGCACCACCACTCGGGCGCGGCTGTGGGCGGCGATCGCGTGCACCTGGTCTTGGCTCAGCGCCGGGTGCAAGGTGCTGGGAACCGCGCCCACATGTGTTGCGGCGACGTCTGCGAGCCAGTGCTCGGCCCGGTTGGACATCATCAGCAGGATCGTCTGACCCCGCTGCAAACCGAGTTCGGTGAGCGCGGCGGCCAGCAGCTCGACCTCCTCGCCCGCCTGCTTCCAGGTGAGGGTCCGGTCGTCGTCGGTCAGCGCGGGCCGGTCCGGGAACTGCGCGGTGTTGCGGGAGAACAGTCGTGGGATCGTCGTTTCCAGTGCTGCCTCGGCCCAGGTGCTCATCGCAGCCGATCTCCCCTCGCCCCGAACAGCGGTTGCGATTGACGCGCTTTGAGGCGATGAAACCTGATCAGGCCCGGTCGAAACCAGCGCCGAAAGCTGGAATCACGTTCCGACGAACCGGTTCACTTCGCTGATTTTCCGGATGAACCAGGAGGAATCAGACGTGGTCGCGGATGACGTCGTTGACGGCGCGCTGAAACCCGTTGACCAGCACCTGAATGGTCAAGGGCCGGAGCTGGTCGGTCACCTCGCGCACCCGCTCGCGCTCGTCTTCCGGGCGTCCGTGCTCCATGTACGGCCGCAGCACGTTCTCCGCGAACAGCTCCCGCAGCTCGGTGGCGATCTGCGCGGTGTGCCGCTCGACGATCCCCTTGGCCTGCACCAGCATCTCCAACGGCAGCGCCAGGTCGAGGATCTGCAGGCCCACTCCCAGCATCGCCGGGCTGGGCAACCGCAGCTCGTCGGAATCGTCGATGGGTTGAAGGATCCCCAGTTCCACCAGGTGCGCGACCAGGTCATCGTCGAGGTGACGGCCTGCGCGGCGGTCCAGCTCGTGGCGGTCGAGGTCTTCGGCGTGCTCGTCGGTCCACGGCGCGATCAGCGCGCGCTGCAGGGCGAGTTCATCCGGCGAGGAGCCCTCGGGGATGCGCTGCAGGTGTCGCTCGATCGCGGACAGGGTGAAACCGAGGGTCTGCAGCTCGCGGATCAGATCCAGTCGCGCGAGGTGTTCAGCGCCGTAGAGTCCGAGACGGCCGCGCAGGCGGGGAGCCGGCAGCAGGCCGCGCGACGAGTAGAACCGGACCGTTCGCACGGTCACTCCGGCACGGGCGGCCAGTTCGTCGATGGTGAGCTCTTCGTCCGCAGTTCGGAGCATGCCGGTCACGTTACTCCTTGACCGCTGTTACACCAACGATGTAACACTGATTGCGTCATGATTCGCGTGTCGCGTGACACAGCGTTGTCCGAGGCTCGGGCTTGGCGCGTCGTGGAGAGGATTCTGTCGTGACCGCAACGGGCGGCCCCTTGGCCGGAGTGAAAGTCGTCGAGCTCGCCGGCCTCGGCCCGGCACCCTTCTGCGCGATGCTGCTGGCCGACCTCGGCGCGGACGTCGTCCGCGTCGACCGACCCGGCGCCGGCGGTGCCGACGACCTGCTCAACCGGGGCAAGCGGTCGGTGCAGGTCGACCTCAAGCACGAACAGGGCCCGCAAGCGGTCCTCGCGCTCGCCCAAGAGGCCGACGTGCTGCTGGAAGGTCTGCGACCGGGCGTCACCGAACGGCTCGGCGTCGGCCCCGACCAGTGCTGGGAGCTCAACCCCCGACTGGTCTACGGACGCATGACCGGGTGGGGACAGGACGGACCGCTCGCCCACACCTCCGGCCACGACGTCGGCTACGTCTCGCTCACCGGAATGCTGCACCTCATCGGTCGCAAGGACGGCCCGCCGCAGGTGCCGGCGAACCTGCTGGGCGACTTCGGCGGCGGCGCCATGTACCTGGCGGTCGGCGTGCTCGCCGCACTGCTGGAAGCCCGCGTGAGCGGACGCGGCCAAGTCGTCGACGCCGCGATCGTCGACGGAACCGCCCATCTGGGAACCATGCTGTGGGGCTTCTTCGGAACCGGCGGGTGGAGCACCGAACGCGGCACGAACCTGCTCGACACCGGGGCGCCCTACTACGACGTCTACGAAACCTCCGACGGCGGATACATGTCCGTCGGCGCGCTGGAACCCAAGTTCTACGCCGAACTGCTGGACAAGCTCGAACTGACAGGAAAGGTCCCAGACCGCGACGACACCACCACGTGGCCGCAACTGCGGGAGACCTTCGCCGAGACGTTCAAGCAGCGCACGCGCCAGGAGTGGACCGAGGTCTTCGACGGCTCCGACGCCTGCGTCGCACCGGTGCTGTCCATGGCCGAAGCGGAACAGCACCCGCACATGGCCGCCCGCGAAACCCTGGTGCGCCGCGACGGACGCGTGCAGCCGGCACCCGCACCCCGGTTCAGCCGCACCCCGAACCCCGCGCCCGGCGCCATCGCCGCCCCCGGCGCCCACACCGAAGAGGTGCTGCGCGACTGGGGACTTCCCCAAGACCTGCTCGACTCGGGGGCCATGCACTCCGCTCCGCGATGATCCGCGGCGCGGCCGACCGACAGATTCGTTCCCACACAGCGGCTTCGCGGGATGGCAGGAAGGTTCCCTTCCTCGCGCCACCCGCCACCAACCGGAAGGAAGCGTGAAGATGCGCAGGGAGTTGTTCGAGCCCGAGCACGAGGCGTTCCGCGAAACGGCTCGGACCTTCATCAACAAGGAACTCGTCCCGCACATCGAGGAGTGGGAGGCCGCAGGGCAGGTCAGCCGGGAATCCTGGCGAGCCGCCGGTGAGCAGGGCCTGCTCGGTTTCGCCGTCGACGACGAGTACGGGGGCGGCGGTGTCGACGACTTCCGGTTCAACGTCGTCTTCGACGAGGAACTCGTCGCCGCCGGTGTCTCCGGGTTCGGATCACCGCTGCACAACGACATCATCGCGCCCTACCTGATGAAGCTGGCCAACGACGAGCAGAAGCAGCGCTGGCTGCCCGGGTTCTGCTCCGGCGAGCTCATCTCCGCCATCGCCATGACCGAGCCCGGCGCCGGCAGCGACCTTCAGGGCATCCGCACCACCGCGGTCCGCGACGGCGACGACTACGTGATCAACGGGCAGAAGACCTTCATCAGCAACGGCATCATGGCCGACCTGGTGATCGTGGTGGCCCGCACCGACCCGGACGCGGGACACCAGGGGATCAGCCTGCTCGTGGTCGAGCGCGACATGCCCGGCTTCGAGCGCGGCCGCAACCTCGACAAGATCGGTCAGAAGGCCCAGGACACCGCCGAGCTGTTCTTCAACGACGTGCGCGTGCCCGCCCGCAACCTCCTCGGCGAAGAAGGCCAGGGCTTCATCTACCTGATGCAGAACCTGCCGCAGGAACGGCTGTCGATCGGCGTGGCCTCGATCGCCTCGGCTGCCAAGATCCTGGAGATCACCAAGGACTACTGCCGTGATCGCACCGCCTTCGGCCGCCCGATCGGCAAGTTCCAGAACACCCGCTTCGAACTCGCCGAGATGGCCACCGAGGTCCAGATCGGGCAAGTCTTCGCGGACCGCTGCGTGCAGGAGCACGTGCGCGGTGAGCTCAGCATCGAGAACGCCGCCATGGCCAAGTGGTGGCTCAGCGAACTGAACAAGCGGGTCATCGACCGCTGCCTGCAGCTGCACGGCGGCTTCGGCTACATGACCGAGTACCCGGTCGCCAAGGCCTACCTGGACGCCCGGGTCCAGACCATCTACGGCGGCACGACCGAGATCATGAAGGAGATCATCGGCCGATCCATGGGATTCTGACGGCGTCGTCGGGAACCGGCGCCCCGCCGGTTCCCGCATCCCGCTGTGAAGGAGACGAGCCGTGGACTGGATCGTCGCCCCCGACCCCGATGGTCGCGCGCTGCGCGACGTCCTGCCGTCGATGCTGGCCGCGATGGGTGTCGACCGCTACACCGACACCATCGGCATCCCGCCGTGCCGCAACGCCCTGGTGCTGCTGATCGACGGGCTCGGCCACGAGCTGCTGCGAGCGCACGAATCCGATGCGCCGTTCCTGGCGAGCCTGCAGCACTCGCCGCCGCTGACAGCGGGGTTCCCCACCACCACCGTCACCAGCATCACCTCGCTGGCCACCGGCCGGTGCGCCGGCGAGCACGGACTCGTCGGCTACACCTTCGCGGAACCCGGCGGTGGCCTGCTGCACCCACTGAGCTGGACCGCGCGCAGCACCCCCATGGGCCCCGAGGGCGAGCGGGCCAGCCTGATGGACGCGTGGCCCCCGGAGCAGGTGCAGCCCAACACGACCGTGCTGGAACGAGCCGTGGCCGCCGGTGTCGACGTCCGCACCGCGGTGCCCCCGCACTTCGAGGGCTCTGGATTGACCAGGGCCTCGTTGCGCGGCGGGCGGTTCCGCGGTGTGCGCGAGTTCGGAGATCTCGCCGCCGAGCTCCTCGACGCGGCCGACAGTCCCGGTCCCACCCTCTGCTACGGCTACCACGGCGGCGTTGACCTGCTCGGACACATCCACGGACCCGGGTCGATCCAGTGGCGGATGCAGCTGAGGCAGATCGACGCGTTCGTGCAGATGGTCGCCGAACAACTACCGCCGGGCGTGGTGCTCGGCGTCGTGGCCGATCACGGGATGGTCGAACTGGACCCGGCGGCGGCGATCGACGCCGACAGCAACCCCGCGCTGCTGGACGGCGTCCGCTTGCTCGGCGGCGAGGTGCGCGTGCGCCACGTCTACGCCCACCCCGGCGCGCGGGACGACGTGCTGGCCGCGTGGCGGGAGACGATCGGCGAGCGCGGCGCGGTGATCACCGGGGAGCAGGCCATCGACGAGGGCTACTTCGGTCCTGTATCGGCGGCGGTGAGCCCGCGCATCGGTGACGTGCTGGCGATCCTGAACACCACCGGGGTGATCCGCTCGGTGGTCGAGCCCGGCGAGTCGAAGCTGCGGGGCCACCACGGTTCCCTGACCGCCGCGGAACAACTGGTGCCCATGCTGGTGACGGGAGGCTGAGCGCCCACGGCCGGCGAGCAGCATCGCTCGTCCGCCGGTTCCGCTCCCGAACCAGCCGTTGACCGCCGAGCGGTCCCTCGGGCCGGTCCTGGTCAGAGGGAGGGAACCTTCCGCTCATCGCAGGTACGGGCTGGGCACGGGGGCTCTCGGGTGGTGCGGGGGAACCTTTCGCTCACCGCTCCATCTCGGCCTCGACCTGCGGAGATCGTCTTTGACGTGCATATTCGTGCACACTCGAGGAGACAGGAACCCGCCTTGTCCACCTCTTGTATCTATGTTGTGAGCAACCTAGGATTTCCTTTCACGGAACCGTTTTTCTGCTAGGCGGAAGTTTCCCGGGAGGCTGAACGATGCAGTCGGCCAGTGTCGAAACCGAGCAAGCGGCGGGAAGCCCAGCCGCGCTGGACACCGCGATACGGGAATTCCGCGCGGTGCTGCCGGACGCAGCGGTCATCACCGACCCGCAGCGACTGCGGACCTACGAATGCGACGGACTCGCCAGCCACCGAGTCGTGCCGGCGGTGGTCGTGCTCCCCGAGACCGCCGAGCAGGTCCGGGACATCGTGCGAACCTGCGCCGCGCACGAGATCCCCTTCGTCGCACGAGGTTCTGGAACAGGCCTGTCGGGTGGCGCGCTCCCGCACTCCTCCGGAGTTCTGGTGGTCACCTCCAAGATGCGCCGCATCGTGGAGATCGACATCGCCAACGAGCGGGCCGTCGTCGAGCCCGGCGTCATCAACCTCGACGTCACCAAGGCCACTGCGCCGCAGGGCTACTACTTCGCCCCCGACCCCTCGAGCCAGCAGGTCTGCTCGGTCGGCGGCAACGTGGCCGAGAACTCCGGCGGCGCGCACTGCCTGAAGTACGGCTTCACCGTCAACCACATCCTCGGCATCGAAGTCGTCACCCCTGACGGCGAACTCGTCGAACTCGGCTCCGATGCGCGCGACGTCCCCGGGTACGACCTCATGGGGGCCTTCGTCGGCAGCGAGGGGACCCTCGGCATCGTCACCAAGATCACCGTGCGACTCCTGCGCAAACCGGAAGTGGTGCAGACGCTGCTCGCCGGGTTCCCCTCCACCGACGAGGCGGGCGCGGCGGTGTCGGCGATCATCGCCGACGGCGTGACCCCGGCCGCCATCGAGATGATGGACGCCCTGGCCATCGAGGCCGCGGAACAAGCCGTGCAGTGCGGATACCCCGGCGGGGCCGGTGCCGTGCTCGTCGTCGAGCTCGACGGGCCGGCAGCCGAGGTCGAGCACACCTTCGCCGAGGTCGAACGGCATTGCCGCGCGCACGGCGCCTTCGAGATCCGGGTCGCCGCCGACGACGCGGAGCGGGCGATGATCTGGAAGGGCCGCAAATCGGCCTTCGCCGCCGTCGGCCGCATCAGCCCCGACTACATCGTTCAGGACGGCGTCATCCCGCGCACCGCGCTGCCCGAGGTGCTGGGACGCATCTCGCGCCTGTCCAGCGAATCCGGCGTGCGCGTGGCCAACGTCTTCCACGCCGGTGACGGCAACCTCCACCCACTGGTGCTGTTCGACGACGCCGAACCCGGTGCGGGTGAACGCGCCGAAGCCGTCTCCGGCGCGATCCTCGACCTGTGCATCGAGCACGGAGGATCCATCACCGGCGAACACGGAGTCGGTGCGGACAAGGTCAAGTACATGGGCCGCATGTTCACCGCCGACGACCTCGACACCATGCAGCGAGTCCGCTGCGCGTTCGACCCCGTCGGCATCTGCAACCCGGGCAAGGTCTTCCCCACACCGAGGCTCTGCGGGGAAGTGCCAGGACGGCGAAAAGGCGTGCACCCCCTGACCGAAGCGGGATTGGCGGAGCAGTTCTGATGCGCACGAAGACCACCGATGCCGCTCACGACGCACTGGCCGCCGCGCTCGGCGCCGGCACCGTGCGCCCGGCCGCGGACGACGCCAAGGGAATCGGTCACCAGCTGGTGGCCGAGGTGAAGGGAACCGAACAAGCAGCAGCGGCGATGAAGGTCGCCGCCGAACACCAACTGCGCGTCGTGCCCAAGGGCTCGGGCAGCAAGCTCGACTGGGGCGCCCCGCCCCGTGACGTCGACCTGCTGCTGGACGTCTCGCCGGCCAACGAGATCGTTGAACACGCCGCAGGCGACCTCGTCGTGCACGCGCTGGCGGGCACACCGATCGCCGACATCAACCGCGTCGTGCGCCGAGGCGGTCAACAGCTCGCCATCGACCAGCCCCTCGCCACCGCCACGGTCGGCGGGGTCATCGCCACCGCCACCTCCGGGCCGTGCAGGCACCTCTTCGGCGGCGTCCGCGACCTGCTCATCGGCATCACCGTGGTGCTCGCCGACGGCACCGTCACCACCGCCGGCGGGAAGGTCGTCAAGAACGTCGCCGGCTACGACCTCTGCAAGCTCTACACCGGCTCGTTCGGAACTCTCGGCGTGATCACCGAAGCCGTGTTCCGGCTGCACCCCGTGGCAGCCGAACACCGGTGGATCACCATCTCCGCCGGCGATCCCGCGGCGGCCGCCGAAGCCGCCGACACCATCCGCCACTCGCAGGCCATGCCCACCGCCATCGAGATCGACCGGTCAGCCGGTGGTGCGCTCACGGTCTGCGCGCAGTTGGAAGGACGCCCTTCTGCCACGCACGATCGCGCGCTGGAACTGGCGGCCGCGGTCGGCGGTGAGGTCGTCGACCAGCCGCCGCAGTGGTGGGGACGGCATCCCTTCGACGCCAACGGCACCGGACTGCGCGTCGGCGCCGAACCCGCCGCCATGCGCGCCCTGCTGACCGCCCTCCAGGAGAGCTTCGGCGACCTGCCGATTTCCGTGCGCGGCGCGATCGGGCTCGGCGTGCTGCACGTGGGCCTGCCGGCCGGAGTGGACCCGGCGGCGATCGCCCGGCTGACCGCGCACCTGCGAGACCGCGCCGACTACGCGGTGCTCGAACGCGCTCCGCGCGAGGTCCTGGAGGTCGTGGACCCGTGGGGTCCCATCGCCGCCGGACCGCTCACGCTGATGCGCCGAACCAAGGACCAGTTCGATCCGCAACACCGGCTCGCCCCCGGCCGGTTCGTGGGAGGAATCTGATGACCGAGACCCCGGCCCGCCCCGGTGCCTTCGACGCTTTCCACCCGCCGCAGCGCGAACTCATCGACGACTGCGTTCACTGCGGCTTCTGCCTGCCCAGCTGTCCCACCTACGACCTGTGGGGCGAGGAGATGGACTCCCCTCGCGGGCGCATCTACCTGATGAAGGAAGGACTCGAAGGCGAACCGCTCACCGACAACGTGGTCGAGCACTTCGACGCCTGCCTGGGCTGCATGGCCTGCGTGACCGCCTGCCCATCCGGCGTGCAGTACGGCACGCTGATCACCGAGACCCGTGCTCAGGTCGAACGCCACCACGAGCGCAGCCGCTTCGAGAAACTGCTGCGCACAGCCATCTTCACGCTGTTCCCCTACCCGAAGCGGCTCCGCGCGATGCGCGGCCCGCTCGCCCTCTACCAGCGGTCCCGGCTGGGGCGGCTTCTCAAGCGCACCGGGCTGATGGACAAGCTCCCCGCAGAGCTCCAGGTCATGGAATCCCTCGCCCCGCCCATCAGCCGCGCCGAGAAGCTCCCGCAGCGGATCCCGGCCAGGGGACAGCGGCGCGCGACCGTCGGCATGATCACCGGGTGCGTCCAGTCGGCGTTCTTCCCCGACGTCAACGCGGCCACTGCCCGAATCCTCTCAGCCGAGGGCTGCGACGTGGTCGTTCCGCCCTCGCAGGGTTGTTGCGGTGCGCTCAGCGAGCACTCGGGGCGCGAGGAGGAAGCGGTCGGTTTCGCCCGTGACCTGCTGGACACCTTCGAAGCGTCCGGCGTGGACCACGTGGTCATCAATTCCGCCGGGTGCGGGTCGACGCTCAAGGAGTACCCGCGACTGCTCCAGGACGACCCGGTGTACCGGGAGAAGGCCGAGCGGTTCTCGTCGAAGGTCCGCGACATCGCCGAACTGCTGGTGGAGCTCGGTCCGGTGGCCGAGCGCCACCCGCTGCCGGTGAAGATCGCCTACCACGACGCGTGCCACCTCGCGCACGGACAGGGCGTCCGGTCGCAACCGCGCGAACTGCTGCGCGCCATCCCCGAGCTGCAGCTCAGCGAGATCAACCGGGCCGAGCTGTGCTGCGGTTCGGCCGGCGTCTACAACCTGCTGCAGCCCGAACCCGCCCGTGAGCTCGGTGACCGCAAGGCCGCGAACGTGCTCGACACCGGCGCGGAGTTGCTGGTGACGGCCAACCCCGGCTGCTCGATGCAGATCCGCACCGCCTTGGAGCGGCGCGGGGAGAGCATGTCGATGGCGCACACGGTGCAGGTGCTGGACGCCTCGCTCCGCGGCGCAGGGGCGGGCTCACTGCTGCGATGAGGTGTGCCGATGAGCGGGGTCGTCGTTGCGACGGCCCCGCTTCGTCGTTGAGAGCAGGGGAACCTTCATCGCGGAACCCGGGCCGGTTCGGGGGTGGATGGTGAACGGAAGGTTCCCATGCTCGGAACACCGTGCTGCTCCATCCGGCCGACAGCGCGATGGTCATTGACTGTGACAGCATTGGTGTCACACTCTGGGTGGAGCACCTGCCGCAATGAGGAGGCACGCCACACATGTCCGAGGCGTTCGTCTACGACGCGATCCGCACACCGCGGGGTCGTGGAAAGAAAAACGGTTCGCTGCACGGGGTGAAGCCGATCACCCTCGCCGTGAGCCTGATCGAGGAGCTGCAGCGCCGTCATCCGCAGCTCGATCCCGCGCTGATCGATGACGTCGTGCTCGGCGTGGTCTCGCCCGTCGGAGATCAGGGCAGCGACATCGCCAAGACCGCCGCGCTCGCCGCCGGTCTTCCCGAAACCGTCGCCGGCGTCCAGCTGAACCGCTTCTGCGCTTCGGGTCTGGAAGCCGTCAACATCGCAGCGCAGAAGGTCCGATCCGGCTGGGAGGACGCGGTCCTCGCCGGCGGTGTCGAGTCCATGTCGCGCGTCTCGCTGGGCTCCGACGGCGGAGCCTGGGCGATGGACCCCGAAACCAACTACGCCACGTCGTTCGTGCCGCAGGGCATCGGCGCCGACCTCATCGCCACCATCGAAGGCTTCGACCGCGGCACGGTCGACGCCTACGCGGCCGAGTCGCAGGACCGCGCCGCCAAGGCGTGGGCCGACGGCCGCTTCGGCAACTCCGTGATCCCGGTCAAGGACCGCAACGGCCTGACCGTCCTCGACCGCGACGAGCACATCCGCCCCGGCACCACGGCCGACTCCCTGGGCGGTCTCAAGCCCTCGTTCGCCGACATCGGGGAGATGGGCGGATTCGACGCCGTCGCCCTGCAGAAGTACCACTGGGTCGAGAACATCGACCACGTGCACACCGCCGGCAACTCCTCCGGCATCGTCGACGGCGCCGCTCTGGCGCTGATCGGCAGCGCGGGCCTCGGAGAACGGACCGGCCTCAAGCCGCGCGCCCGCATCGTCTCCGCGGCGCTCTCGGGCGCCGACCCGACGATCATGCTCACCGGCCCCGGACCGGCCGTGCGCAAGGCGCTGGCCAAGGCTGACATGAGCATCGAGCAGATCGATCTGGTCGAGATCAACGAGGCCTTCGCCGCAGTTCCGCTGAAGTTCATGAAGGAGTTCGGCGTTGACCACGACAAGGTCAACGTCAACGGCGGTGCCATCGCCATGGGCCACCCGCTGGGTGCCACCGGGGCGATGATCCTCGGCACCGTCATCGACGAACTCGAACGCCGCAACCTCCGATACGGCCTGGCAACGCTGTGCATCGGTGGCGGCATGGGGATCGCGACCATCGTCGAACGGATCGGCTGAGGGACACATCAGACATGAGCGAGCAGAACACCATCCGCTGGGAGTCCGACGCCGACGGAATCGTCGTGCTGACCCTGGATGACCCCCAGCAGCAGGCCAACACCATGAACCTGCGCTACCAGGCCAGCATGGAAGCGATCCTGCACCGCCTGGAAACCGAGCGCGACAACATCACCGGCGTTGTCCTCACCTCCGCGAAGAAGACCTTCTTCGCAGGTGGCGACCTGCGTGAACTCATCCAAGCCCGTCCCGGCGACGCCGAATCCGTCTCCGCGACCACGGCCAACGTCAAAAAGCAGCTGCGCCGACTGGAAACGCTCGGCAAGCCCGTGGTCGCCGCGCTCAACGGCACCGCGCTCGGCGGCGGTCTGGAGATCGCGCTGGCCTGCCACCACCGCGTCGCGCTGAACAACCCCAAGGCCCGCTTCGGTTTCCCCGAGGTCAGCCTCGGACTGCTGCCCGGCGCCGGCGGCGTGGTGCGCAGCGTGCGGCTGCTGGGCATCGCCGAGGCGTTGCTCAACGTTCTGCTGCAGGGGCAGCAGCTGCGACCGGACAAGGCCCTCAAGACCGGGCTGATCCACGAGTTGGTCGACACCCCCGAGGAGATGCTGGCCAAGGCCAAGGAGTGGATCAAGGCCAACCCGGAGGCCGCCCAGCCGTGGGACACCCCCGGTCACAAGATCCCCGGCGGCACCCCGTCGTCGCCGAAGTTCGCCGCCAACCTGCCGGCGTTCCCGGCCAACCTGCGCAAGCAGCTCAAGGGCGCCCCCATGCCCGCGCCGCGCAACATCATGGCCGCGGCGGTCGAGGGAAGCCAGGTCGACTTCGACACCGCCCTGGACATCGAGGGCCGCTACTTCGTCGAGCTGGTCTGCGGCCAGACCGCGAAGAACATGAGCAAGGCGTTCTTCTTCGACCTGCAGCACATCAACGCCGGGGGAAGCCGTCCCGACGGTGAACCGGAGTTCCGCGCGAAGAAGGTCGCGGTGCTCGGCGGCGGCATGATGGGCGCTGGCATCGCCTACGTCTGCGCCAAGGCCGGCATGCAGGTCGTGCTCAAGGACGTGTCGCTGGAGAACGCCGAGAAGGGCAAGGACTACTCGGCGAAGATCCTGGAGAAGGCCGTCGCCAGGGGCCGCTCCACGCAGGAGAAGGCCGACGAGCTGCTCGGCCGCATCACCGCGACCGACCAGATCGAGCCGCTGTCGGGCTGCGACCTGGTCGTCGAGGCGGTCTTCGAGAACCTCAAGCTCAAGCACCAGGTCTTCGGCGAGATCCAGGACGTCATCGACGACGACGCCCTGCTGTGCTCGAACACCTCGACGCTGCCGATCACCGACCTCGCGGAAGGGGTCCGCAAGCGCGAGGACTTCATCGGGCTGCACTTCTTCTCGCCGGTCGACAAGATGCCGCTGGTGGAGATCATCTCGGGCGAGCGGACGAGCGATCGCGCGCTGGCCCGCGCGTTCGACGTGGTGCGTCAGATCAACAAGACGCCGATCGTGGTCAACGACAGTCGCGGCTTCTTCACCAGCCGGGTCATCGGCACCTTCATCAACGAGGGCGTGGCGATGCTGGCCGAGGGGATCCGCCCGGCTTCCATCGAGCAGGCTTCCTCGCAGGCCGGGTTCCCGGCTCCGGTGCTGCAGCTGTTCGACGAGCTGACCCTGACCCTGCCGCGCAAGATCCGCGACGAGTCGAAGGCGGCCGTGGAAGCTGCCGGCGGCACGTGGGTTCCGCACCCAGCCGAGCAGGTCATCGACCGCATGGTGGAGGAGTTCGACCGTCCCGGTCGCTCCGGCGGTGCCGGTTTCTACGACTACGCCGACGGCAAGCGGACAGGGCTGTGGCCGGGTCTGGTGGAGCACTTCGGGTCCGCCGACACCGACCCCGCCTCGGTCGACCTGACCGACCTGACCGAGCGGATGATGTTCGTCGAGGCGCTGGAAACGGTGAAGTGCCTCGACGAGGGCGTGCTGACGTCCGTGCCGGACGCCAACATCGGCTCGATCATGGGCATCGGCTTCCCGCCGTGGACCGGTGGCGTCGTGCAGTACATGAACGGTTACCCGGGTGGCCTGGCCGGTTTCGTCGCTCGCTCCCGCGAACTCGCGGAGCGCTACGGCGACCGGTTCCAGCCGCCGGAGTCGCTGGTCAAGCGCGCCGCCAACGGTGAACCGTTCGACAACGGCGAGCCGGACGCGGAGATCGTGAAGGCCACTGCGGCCGAGTGAGCTGACATGGCGAGGCGCCGGAGCCCATTTTCGGGCCCGGCGCCTCGTCGTTCGCTCAGCGAGCTCAGCCCTCGGGGTGGTCCACAACCGGGGCGTTGACGCACTGTGCGGTCTGCGGCGACAGAACCGGGACAACCGCGCCGAGGACGGCGACGTTGTCTCCGCACAGCTGCACCGGAACGGCGCTGATGTTGTTGTCGTTCGCCCCGTTGACGCCCTCGTTGTCCGCGCTGTCGGCGAACGCCGGGCCGGCCAGGGCCAGCATGGCGGTGGCGGCGCCGGCAACGCCGGCGATACGTGCAGCGGTACGCACTGTGGTTCTCCTTATGGATGACTGTTCTTCAGGGCGTTAACCCTTGCGGCACAGGGAATTTCTGCGCTTCTCCTGTGTCGCGCGGCAGAGTCTGCGACATGGCGCGCGCCCAAGTCGAACTCAGAAGGGCGTTTTCAGCCGAATACCCTCGATGGAGTGACCTGAATCAGACATTCCACAGTGGATTTCGGGCTGCATCGCGGTGCTCAGTTCAGCGGCAGGACACCGCTGATCCGCTGCAGCGGAGCTTCTGCGGCTCCGCTGACGACCTTGTCGGCCTCGGACACGACGGGCGTGCTCTTCGTCGCGGGAAGCACGTCGCTGGGCTTGGCGAGCGTCAGCGGCTCACCGGAGGTCTGCAGCGGGTTGTTCTCCAGCGTCGGCGCGACCAGGGCCACCGGGTTGCTGATGGGCTCGGACTCGTAGCCCTGGGCGGCGGTCAGCGCCACAGCCGTGTCCACCGCGGAGAAGCCCTGGTGGTTCGGCTTGCGCGGGCCGATCTCGGTGTCCAGCAGCGCCGCGTCGGGCGTGTGCTCGTACACCACGCCGAGGTGGCCCGGGGTCACCGAGCCGCCGACGGTCGGCCGGGTCTTGGTCATCTTCGAGACGCGGGTGGTCTCGGCGAAGACGTGCCCGAGCACGCGGTTCGGCTTGCCGGGGGCGAGCACCGGACGACCGTCCTGCAGCTCACCGGCGATGCCATGCCCGGTCTTGGTGATGTCCACGCCGACCTTCTTGATGACGTTCGGCGAGCTCACGTCCAGCTGCGTGTCGGCGCACGGCGCCTTGGTGGGGCTGAACGAAGGCCCTTCCTGCATCTTGCAGGCGTTGGCCGGGATTCCGGCGGTGATCTCGTCCGGAACGGACGTCAGATCGGGCTTTTCGATGTCGGTGGTTCCCGCCGCGTTCGCGGCACCGGTGCCGACAGTGGCGAGGCCCGCGGCCATGACGGCCGCCTTGACTGTGCGCGTGGTCCAGGAGCGCAAGATTGGATCTCCTCGAGTCGGAGGTGTTGGCACGGCTGACTCGACATCGGAGACGTTGTAGAGGATCTTGAGCCGAAAGCGGCGAATGCAGCCCGAACGAGTGAAGATCTGCGCGTGGGCCAGGTGCGGCAGTGGGAGAAAGGTTCCCATGCACCGCTTTGTGTCCCGCACCCGGCGGGGGTCTAGAAGCCCAGGCCCGGAGCGAACAGCGCGATCATGTGCTCGGTGGCCTTCTCCGCGGAGACCTCCGGGTGGTGGTCGCGCCAGAGGGCGAGCCGCTCGCTGGCTCCGATGATCGCCTCGGCGTAGGCCTCCGCCTGCTCGTGGTCGAGGTCTTCGCACACCGACCGCAGCAGGTCCGCGGTGAAGTAGCGCTGCTGGACGCGGATGGCCTCCAACTCGGTGTTGACCGAGGCGCTGGGGATGGAGAACTCGTTGCGCAGCAGGGCCCACGCCTGCGCGTGGTCGTCGCTGAAGCGGAAGAAGGCCAGCTGGCAGTCGTAGAGCTTCTGCTCCGGGCTGGTGGCCTCGGCGGCGGCGCGGCTGGTGGCTTCGAGCAGTTCGGCCTTGGACCGCTGCAGGCAGGCCAGCAGCAGTCCTTCCTTGGAGCCGAAGTACTCGTAGAGCATCGGCTTGGACAGGCCCACCTGGCCGGCGATGTCGTCCATCGAGGTCGCCTGGTAACCGGCGTCGGCGAAGACCCGCTCCGCGACTTCCAGGATCTGCGTCTCGCGCTCGGCCCGGGACATCCGCTTGCGGCCGCTGGCCGGTGCAGTAGACCTCGTCACGAATCAACCCTACCGCAGGTAACCTACTCGTAGTAGCCTACTGCGGAGTAGATACGGTGCCGGTGTCCGAGGAGGGGCTTTGATGGTGCAGGAGCAGTCGCCTGGCCAGCGTCGATACGAAACCTCGGTCGTCATCGTCGGAACCGGGTTCTCCGGTCTCGGCATGGCGATCAAGCTCAAGCAAGCCGGCATCGATGACTTCATCGTCCTGGAGAAGTCCTCCGACCTCGGCGGGACCTGGCGGGACAACACCTACCCGGGCTGCGCCTGCGACGTGCCCTCGCTGATGTACTCGTTCTCGTTCGAGCAGAACCCGAACTGGTCGCGGTTGTTCGCCGAGCAGGGCGAGATCAACGAATACCTGAGCCACTGCGCGGACAAGTACCAGGTCCGCGACCACGTGCACCACGGCGTGGAGTTCACCGGCGCCGAGTACGACGAGCAGGCCAAGACCTGGCTGGTCACCACCGGCGACGGCACCGAGTACGTCGGCCGCGCCCTGGTGTCCGGCGTCGGCGCCCTGCACATCCCCAGCTACCCGGACCTGCCCGGAGTGCAGGACTTCGAAGGCGAGGTCTTCCACTCGGCGGAGTGGAACCACGACTACGACCTGCGAGGAAAGCGCGTCGCGGTCGTCGGCACGGGCGCGAGCGCGATCCAGTTCGTGCCCCGCGTCGCCGAGCAGGCCCAGAAGCTGCACCTGTTCCAGCGCACGCCCCCGTGGATCCAGCCCAAGCCCGACCGGGCGATCCCGGAGTCGGTCAAGAAGCTGTTCCGCCGCGTTCCGCTGGCGCAGCGAGCGGCGCGCGTCGCGGTGTACTGGGTCCTGGAAGCCCGGTTCTTCGCGGTGTTCAACAAGCGCCTGGGCAAGGCCGCGGAATGGCTGTCCAAGCGCTACATCCGCAAGACCATCTCGGATCCGAAGCTGCGCAAGGCCGTCACGCCGGACTACTCGATGGGCTGCAAGCGGATCCTGCTCTCCAGCGACTACTACCCGGCGCTCAACCGGTCCAGCGTCGACGTCGACACCAGCGGGGTCACCGAGGTCCGCAAGAACTCCGTGGTGACCGGCGATGGCCAGGAGCACGAGGTCGACGCGATCATCTACGGCACCGGCTTCCACGTCACCGACGCCTACGACCACCTCGCCATCGTGGGGCGAGAAGGCCGCAAGCTCCAGGACACCTGGCGCGACGGAGCCGAGACCTACCTCGGCATCACCGTCTCCGGATTCCCCAACCTGTTCTTCCTCCTCGGCCCGAACACCGGCCTCGGCCACAACTCGGTGGTGTTCATGATCGAGTCGCAGCTGAACTACGTGATCGACTGCATCCGCCGGATCCACAAGGGCGAGATCGGCCAGGTCGACGTTCGTCAGCCGGTGCAGGACGCCTTCAACCGCGAGCTCCAGTCCGAACTGGGCGACGGGGTGTGGTCGGTCGGTGGCTGCCGGAGCTGGTACCTCGACGAGAACGGCGTGAACCGGACGCTGTGGCCGGGATTCACCTGGAAGTACTGGATGCGCACGAGGAAGGCGGACCTGTCCGACTACGAGGTCACCGCGCGCTGAGGTGATCGGCTCGCCCAACCCCGTTGAAGCTTCGCACGAGCGTTCGATATAGTGATCGCGTCACTGTCGAGCAGCCCCATCAGGGGCGCACCCTAGCTAGGGGCGGCGATGTCACCGCTGTCGTCCGATGAACTGCGCACAATCCGCGAGGAGCTCAGCGCTGGAACCACGCCGACGGTGTGGTTCACCAGCTCTGCCGTCGGAGTCCAAGAAGGGCGCTCCGGCAAGGTGATCGCGCTCGGCGAACCGGCCGAAGGGGACTTCATCCAGGTCCGCCCGGCCGGTTCGAAGGACGTCCTTTCCTTCTCCACCGCAGAAGTCACCCAGGTCAAACCGCCTCGCAAGAAGCCGACGCCGGAGCCCGCGGCCAAACCCGCTGCGAAAAGCCCGGCGAGCACACCGAGTCCGGTGACCGAGACCAAGCCCGCAACGAAACCGGCGCCCGCTCCGGCCGCCAAGCCGAGCGCCCAAGCCACGGCCAAGCCCGCCGACACCGCAGCGGCACGACGCAAACCACGGCAGGTCAAGCAGCCCGTCGGCGGTGCCGTCGTGACGCTCACCGCCGACCAGAACGGTCAGTGGAGCGTCGAAGTCGCCAACGCCAAGCGGAAACTGGTCAAACCCACCCAGGTGCCGGCCAACACCGTCGCCCAGGCGGCGAAACTGCTGCACGACGACGTCGCCGCGGCCGTCGAGCCGCTGATCGAAGCCGCACGCGAACAGCACCGCGCCCGCGTCGAGCAACTCCGAGCCGAGCTCGAAGCCGCCGAGGCGGCACTGGAAGAACTCGACGAGTGAGTCGTTGTCGTCCCCGCGGGGACGACAACGACTCACTCGCCTGAACCCATCACGCCCGAAGGTCGCGTGAAGTACCTGCGGAGCATGGGAACCTTTCTTCCTTCTCCCAGCTCAGAGGCCGTCCAGTCACGTCGGTGGAGGGCAGAGACAGCCCAGCCGTGACGGGAATCAGCCCTCGATGTCGGTCGTGCCCTGCAGGGTCCGCTGGCCGCGGTCGGTCGGCGGAATCTGGTCGTAGGCGGCCGGGTCGAGCTCGGTCACCTCGCCGGAGGCGATGGACGAAAGGATCCCGTCCAGGCCGATGTAGACGGTTCGCGTGAGCATTTCGCGATGCTGCTCGCCGAGCGTCTGGGTCTGACCGCGCACCTCGAACAGCACGGCACCGCTGCCGTTGAGCTGGAAGGCTCCCAGGCCCGTGCCGGGCAGGTTGATGTCCTGCGGGTACAACGTGATGTTGCCGAAGTCGGGGTTGCGCTCCGCCGCGCTTCGAAGCGCGTTGTACGCCGCCACGTTGAGCTGCTTGGAGTACTCCGGGCGATAGCTGTCGGCGAACTCGGCGAAGGAGGCACCTTCAGGAGCGTTCGGGTCCGCGACGAACTTCCCGGACAGGCTCATGGTCACGAACCTGTCAGTGCCGGGAACCGTGTAGCAGGCTCCCTGGTGATGAAGATCGACGTAGGTGTCAACAGCACCGAACTCGCCTTGCAGTCCCGTGTAGACGTCGCGGACCGTCTGAGTCTCCGGGCTGATGAACCAGCCGGGCTTGTCGCTGCTGCCGGGGAAGTCCTGCGGCTGCGGCTGGTACGCCAGATCCGGGTGGTAGTCGCGGTTGATGTCGAATCCCGGACGTTGCGAGTAGTCGTCGCCCTGCCGCTGATCGGTGATGTAGTTCCACGGCGGCGGTGACGCGGCCAGCTGGGGGAAGCGCGACTGAACTTCCTGCCAGGTCATGTCGTTGCCGCGCCGGTCTAGGGAACCGGCATCCGGGTTGATCTTCGGCATGGCGACCACCGTCAGCTGGTCGCGGATCTGCTGCGCGGTGCTGGAGTCCGAGGTGCCCAGGTAGTCGAGCATGTCGAGCAGGGCGTCAGGGCCCGTCTTCTCGTTCGCCGTGGATCTCGGCGGTGATGAACACGACCTTCGGGCCGGTGCCCACGCGCGCGAGCATCATGTCGCGGCCCTTGTTCGAGCCGCCCACGTCGTCAACGGTCACGCGGCCGGCGCTGACGCGCTCGATGCGGTCGAGCTCCACCAGCATTTCGTCGTAGCTGGTGAACTCGGTAATCGGGTTCTCCCGAGGCTCCTCGCTGCACGGGGGCGGTGCGGCCATGGTCGGAGGTGCTCCCGCGGTCGCGGGAACCAACGCGGTGCCCACCACGACACCCGCAAACGCCAGTGCTTGCCATCTCTGCATTGCCGGACTCCTTGCCGTTGCCGAAACGGGGCACCAGACAAGTCGATCGACAGAATGCGCACAATCGGCCAAGAGGGGACAACTCGGCACGTTCTCGACGAGGGCCGAATGGACACGTGAAGGGTCCAGCGCCTATCAAGAGCAGGTGCGAACACCCGTCTCGACCGGATCCAGGACCCCGCTGCGACAGCGCTCGTTCCGCTTCTTGCTGATCGCCACGGTCGGAGGGTTCTCCGGGTACGCGCTGCTCCTGCCCGTGGTGCCGTTGTGGGCCGTGGTCGGAGGCGCGGGCGAGGTCGCAGCGGGCGCGACGAACGCGGTGTTCATGCTGGTCACGGTGCTCGCGCAGCTGGCGATGCCCTGGCTGCTCAGGAGAATGGACTGCCGCGCGCTGTTCGCCCTGGGGACCGCGATGATCGGACTTCCGACACCGCTGTTCGCGCTCTCCAGCGACATGTGGGTGCTGCTCGGAGTCTCGGCGCTGCGCGGAATCGGGTTCGGCCTGCTGACGGTCACCGGTTCGGCGCTGACCGCGGAACTCGTCCCCATCGCACAACGAGGGCGAGCGGCCGCCTACTACGGCCTCGCCATCGGCCTGCCCAACGTCGCCCTGCTGCCGGCCGGGGTGTGGCTGAGCAGCCGAATCGGGTTCGAGCCCCTGTTCTGGGCCGCCGGTGCGGTCCCCGTCCTGGCCGCCCTGACGATCCTGGGCATCGAGCGGGTGCGCACCCGCGACCAGGCGCGAGGCGCGCAGACCCGGCCGGTCGCGCTGCTGCCCTCCTGGGCGGTCATGGCGGTCAACACGGCCGCGGCAGGGGGTTTGACGGCGTTCCTGCCGCTGGCCGTCGCCCCGTCGGTCGCCCCGGCAGCGCTGCTGATCTTCGCCGCCGCCACGATGCTCGGCCGGTGGCTCGCCGGGCACCTGGGAGATCGATTCGGGCAGCAGGGCGTCCTCGCGCCCTCGGTGCTGTTCGGCGGCATCGGAGTGCTGCTGCTGGCCTTGGCCGCGTGGACAGCGGACCCGGTGGCGCTGGCAGGGGCGGCGGTGTTCGGCATCGGTTTCGGAGCCGTTCAGAACACGACCCTCATCCTCATGCTGGAACGCACCGACTCGGCGACGGCGAGCACCGCGTGGAACATCGCCTACGACGGCGGTCACGGACTAGGCGCGATCGGGTTCGGCGTCCTCATCGCCGCATCCGGATATCCGATGACCTTCGCGATCACGGGCACCCTGCTGCTCGCCTGCCGCGCCCTGGCCGGCCGTCGGTGGGCGTGAGCAAGGGAACCTTCCTGTCACCCGCCGCCCGACCACGACCGGAGAAGGGCCTTGCCGACCTGTGCATTTGGCCACAGGAGTCCCGTGGGTGCGGGCAGAAGAACGAGATCACGCACAGTGGTTGAGACGAGGGGCCAACGGTGCCGGGCCGTCGCCGTCCACCGGGAGCACCTAGAATCGGAGGCGTGTTGCGCAGCCTGTTGACCCCACGTTGGCTGCTTCTGCATGCGCTGTTCATCGTGGCCACGATCGCCACCGGCTTCCTCGCCGTGTGGCAGTGGGATCGCGCGCACGAGGCCGGAGGGAGCTTTCAGAACCTCGGCTATGCGCTGCAGTGGCCGCTGTTCGGCGCCTTCACGATCTTCCTCTGGATCAAGCTGATCCGGATGGACTTCGCGCAGCAGCGCGGCGAGGCCGAACCTGCGACCAGCGACGAGGCCGAAGAAGAAGCGAGCACCGCCTCAGCGGTGTCCGAAGAACCGGAACGACGCCGGTCACGGCCCCTGGTGCCGCCCCCGGCGCCGCCTGTCGATTCGGATGAAGATCCGGAGCTGGCCGAGTACAACCGGTATCTGGCCGGGCTCGACCATCCCGATCAGCGCACTAGTTGAAGGTGATCCCGCCGTTGATCTCGCGGGTTTGCACCAAATTCTTGACCTGACCGTTGTTGATGTTCACGACGTTGTCCGACGTCGTGATCTCGTTGTGCACGACGGCACCTTCGCGGCGCAGCAGTTCGGCGAACTCCTCGTCTTCGGAGCACACCGCGTCCAGCCGCTCCGCCAGCGCCGTGACCTGAGCCGGCCCCGCGTCGTCGCTCTCGGCGGCCTCCAAGGCCGCCTGGGTTTCAGGGTCCTGCTGCGACCTGCGGCGAAGCAGTTCGCGGACCTTCGCCAACGCCATCGTCCCGGCGGCACCCAGTGCGGTGGCCGCCTGCCCACCCAGGGCGTTGGCGAGCGAATCGAGGAACGGATCGGTCATGTTTCCTCCGCGAGCAAGGGAACCTTCTGTCACGAAGTGTAGTTACTCGACCTGTTTCCGTGTCGGTTTCGAGTCGAATTCAGTTGTTCGGCAGCACGCGGAGGGTGCGGACGGGTGTGATATCAACGAACTGGTTGACGGCAAAGGGAAACGGATGCCGATTGCTTCCGGGCAGTGGAAGCCGGTGGTTCTTCCCGGCGGCTGGGAACGGTGAGCGGGAGCGTGGGTTCGCGCCACTTGGCGCGGTCGGCGGCCGGATCTTGCGGACACTTTGGTGATAGGGGCTGGCGTGCGCAGCGGCGTGCTGTTGAAGATGTTCGGACTGTGCGTCCTAGCCGGCGTACTCGTGGCGGCCTTACTGCTGCCAGTTGCGACCGGGGCTGGGGCGATGGTCAACCAGACCACCCGTGCCATGTCGAAAATGTCGAGTTCGCTCGCAAAACGGGAAATGCCGCAGGTGTCGACCGTCACCGACCGCAACGGCAAGCCCATCGCCTACTTCTTCAAGGACTACCGGGTCGAAACCCGCCCCGAGCAGATCGCCGACACCATGAAGGCCGCCATCACCGCGGTCGAGGACAAGCGCTACTGGCATCACGGCGGCGTCGACTGGCACGGCACGATCCGAGCGCTCGCGACGAACATCGGCAGCGGCGAGACCGCGCAGGGCGCGTCCACGATCACCCAGCAGTACGTGAAGAACTACCTGGTGCACGTCTCGGCCACCACCGAATTGGAGGCGGAGCAGGCCAAGGAGACCACGGTCGCCCGGAAGCTCCGCGAAGCCAAGATCGCCGTCGAGCTCGAGCGCACCATGTCCAAGGAAGAGATCCTCACCGGATATCTCAACGTGGTGCCCTTCGGCAACCAGACCTTCGGGGTCGGCGCTGCCTCTCAGACCTACTTCGGCACCACTCCTGACAAGCTGACGATCGCCCAGGCGGCACTGCTGGCCGCCGTGGTCAACCAGCCCGGTTCGCTGAACCCCAACAGCAACCCGCAGGACGCGCTCGCCCGCCGCAACCTGGTCATCGACCTGATGGCCGACAGCAACAACGACATCCGCATCACCGAGGAAGACGCTGAGATCGCGAAGAAGGAGCCCTTGGGCGTCCTGTCCCCGCTGGGGCGGCCGCCGAACGGCTGCGTCGGCATCGGCGACGGCACCACCGACGGATTCTTCTGCACCTACGTCCGCGACTACCTCGAGCGCTACGGCATCGACACCGACAAGCTGAAGGTCGGCGGCTACACGGTGCGCACGACCCTGGACCGCACCGCTTCCGACGCCGCCAAGCAGGCCGCGCAGAAGCAGGTCCCGACCCAGACCGAAGGCATCGCCAACGCGATGTCGGTCGTTGAACCGGGCAAGGACAAGCACAAGGTCCGCGCCCTGGTCGCCAACCGCGACTTCGGCAACGACCCGAGCAAGGGGCAGACGGCCTACGACATCGTCAGCCGCGTGCAGCCCTTCGGTGCGGGCTCGATCTACAAGATCTTCACCGCCGGGGCTGCGATCGAGCGCGGCATGAGCATCTACGACACGATCGACGTTCCCGCCAGCTACACCTCGCGGATCTACAAGAACGGGCAGGCGCCCTACACCGTGCACAACGCCGACGGCGTGAGGCCGGGGCCGCGCACGCTGCAGATGGCGTTGGCGACCTCGCCGAACACCGGCTTCGTGGCGCTGCTGGAACGGGCCGGCCTGAACAACGCCGTCGACATGGCCGCCAAGCTCGGCATGCGCAAGAGCATCAACGGCGTCAACGCGCTCGGGTCGACGCTCAAGGACGACGGCTCGAACGGGCCCTCGCTGGGCGACTCGATCAAGCGGCGCAACAACGGTTCCTTCACTCTCGGTTTCACGCCGACCAGCGTGCTGGAGCTGTCCAACGTCGCGGCCACGATCATGAGCGATGGCGTCTACTGCCCGCCGACCCCGATCGAAGAGGTCAAGGACCGCTACGGCAACCCGGTGCAGCTCGGCGAGCCCGCCTGCGAGCAGGCGGTGGCGCCCGCAGTGGCCACCGCTCTCGCACAAGGCCTCAGCAAGGACGACACCGAGGGAACCTCCCGCGCGGCGGCGCAGGCCGTCCAGTGGACGCGGCCGATGATCGGCAAGACCGGCACGACCCAGGAGCACAAGTCCGCGGCCTTCCTGGCGGCCACGCCGCAGATGGCCGGTGCCGTGCTGACCTACTCCGACGGCAAGCGCCCGGAAGGCATCTGCGACGGTGGCGGAGACGCCCCGCCCTACCTGTGCGGCAGCAACGGCAACATCTATGGCGGCAAGGTGCCCGCGCGAACGTGGTTCGACGCGATGACCAAGATCCACAGCGGATTGCCGGTCGCCGCCCTGCCGGGCACACCGCCGCCCACCGCAGCTCCGCCTGCGGCACCGGTGCCGTAATCGGATGTGAGGATGGGGACCCTTCTGCCATGTCGAATGGCAGGAAGGTCCCCATTCTCGTGTCATCAGGCCGTACTCAGCGATAACTCAGAAATCCTTGGCAAAATGCCTACGTGGTTTCCGAACGTGATCGAGTGGATGTTCGCGGCACCGTCTGGTTCGTGGTTCTCGCCTATGCGCCTGCTTGGTTGCTGACCACGCCGCTCTGGCTGACCGGCGAGGGGCTGTCGTGGGGATGGGCGCCGGTCGCTCTCACCTTCATGATGCTCACGCCCGCCGTGGCGGCAGTGGCGGTCACCAAGTGGATCAGCCCCAGCGGTGCCCCGTTGCGCGCGTTGGGACTCACCAACCCCGGCGGGATCAAGAAGTGGTGGAGATACGCCGTCCTGGGGTGCGTCGGACCTCTGCTGGCAGTGCTGCTCGCCTTGCTGGTCGGCTACCTGCTCGGCGTCTACAGGGCGGACTGGACCGGGTTCTCGGGACTCGTGGAGCAGGTCGGCGCCACCGTCGTCGGCGAGCAGAACCAGACATCACCGACTGCGCTCGCACTGACCCAGCTCGGCCAGGTCGTGCTGCTCGGATGGCTGCACACGCTGCCGGCGCTCGGCGAAGAACTCGGCTGGCGCGGTTACCTGACCAAAGCCCTGCTGCCGCTGGGACAACCCGGTGCCTTCCTCACCACAGGTGTTCTGTGGGGGCTGTGGCACGCTCCGATCCTGCTGCTCGGATACAACTACCCGACGGTTCCGATCGTGGTGTCGTTCCTGATGATGGGCTGCTTCTGCGTGCTCGTGGGAACACTGCTGAGCTGGCTGAGGCTCGCCTCTGACAGCGTGTGGCCGGCCGCGATCGCACACGGCTTCCTCAACTCCGCGGGAACGATGGCAGTGATCTTCAGCCAGGCCGGTCATCCCGTCGACAACGCCAACGTCGGCCTGCTGGGATGGAGCGGCTGGATCGTGCTGATTCTGCTCATCCTCGTCCTGATCATGATCGGCAAGCTGCCCGTGCGCATCCAGGTCACCAAGCAAGGGATCAGCAAGGGGGTCGAGCGTCGCAGCCGCAAGGCATGAGCGGTGCAAGGGAACTTTCCTGCCACCCCGCTCCTGCCGATTGTGCGTGCGTGGGCCCGTTGTCGTGAAAGCATTGGGGCATGGTGACGAGTCTGCTGCCCTCCACCCAGCGCGTGCTGCTGCGGCGCCTGGCCGTGGAGCAGAGTGAAAACCGTGTTCCCTCCCTGATCGCCGGTCTCGTGCGTGATGGGGAGACGGTCTGGTTCGATTCCCGTGGCCAGGTGAACGAAGCTCCCTCCACGACGGACACCCAGTACAGGATCGGGTCGATCACGAAGACGTTCGTGGGCGTGCTCGTGATGCGGCTGCGCGACGAAGGCCGACTCGACCTCGCCGACAAGTTGGACGAGTACCTGCCGGGGACCTCGCTGGGCAACCGCAGCATCGGCGAAATCCTCAGCCAGTGCAGTGGGTTGACCGCCGAGCCCGCAGGACAGTGGTGGGAGCGCACCCCGGGCGGAAGCCCGGAGGAGCTGCTCGCCTCCATCGACGACGGTGCGCTGCGCCCGACCCCGCGCCACCAGTTCCACTACTCCAACGTGGGTTTCGGAATCCTGGGCGAACTCGTCGCCCGGCTTCGTGGCGCCCCGTGGCACGAGGTGATGGAGCGCGAGATCCTGCGTCCGCTCGGCATGCGCCGCACCACCTTGAGCCCCGTAGCACCCCACGCGGAGGGCTTCGCGGTCCACCCGTGGGCGGACGTGGTGCTACCGGAGCCGGCGGAAGACGCAGGGGCGATGGCGCCCGCAGGGCAGCTGTGGTCGACCTACGACGACATGGCCCGGTGGGCCCGCTTCGTCCTGGGCGACACCGGCGAAGTGCTCCACCCGGACACGGTGGCTGAAATGCGCGTGCCCGGCTCGGTGGATGACGGGCCCGAATGGCGTTCCGGCTACGGACTCGGTTTCCAGCTGCTGCGGCACAACGGCCGCCGCCTGGCCGGGCACAGCGGTTCGATGCCGGGGTTCTTGGCCAGCGTGTGGGCCGACCCCGCCGAGAACGAGGCGGTGATCTTCATGGCCAACACGACGGCTGGGGTCACCGGGGCGCTGGGCACGGACCTGCTCGACGCCTTGGCCGAGCACGACCCGCGCATCCCGGAGCCCTGGATCCCGCGACCGGACATGGACATGGGGCTGCTGGAACTGACGGGGGAGTGGTACTGGGGGCCGTCGCCGCACGTGCTGCGGGTGCTCAGCAACGGGCTCCTCGACCTGAGGCTCGGGCACGGCCGCCGAGGAAGGGCCTCGCGCTTCCGCCCCAACGGTGACGGCACCTGGACCGGTCTGGACGGCTACTACGCGGGCGAGATCCTCCGCATCGGCCGCGACGCCGACGGCATGCCCAACCACCTCAACCTGAACACGTTCATCTTCACTCGAACCCCATACGCCTCAGACGCCCCGGTGCCCGGCGGCGTTGCAGGATGGCGGCCTGCAGGCAGCTGACCGGTGCGGCTCGGGTCCCTTCCTGCCACAAGACCGAGGATGAAGGGACCCGAGCTGCCCAGGCGGGCGCGGCTGTGCCGTGCAGAGCTCGTGCGGCATGCTTGCGGTATGGCCGACGACCTGCCGATCACCAGTGGCTGGAGCATCCCGCCCGCGGAGCTTTCCGAGCGTTTCTCCAGGTCGTCCGGGCCAGGCGGGCAAGGAGTCAACACCACCGACTCGCGGGTGGAGCTTTCGTTCGACCTCGCGCGCTCGTCCTCGGTGCCCGAGCGACTGCGCGCACGCGCCCTGGAGAAGCTCGGGAACCGGTTGGTCGACGGGGTGCTCACGATCACCGCTTCCGAGAACCGGGCACAGCTGGCCAATCGCCAAGCCGCGCGGGAACGCCTCGTCGCAGTGCTGGCCTCCGCAGTCGCACCACCGACTGCGAAGCGCCGCCCCACCAAACCGACCAAGGGATCGCAAAGGCGACGACTTGCCGGCAAGAAGCGGCGCTCCGAAGTCAAACGCCAGCGCAGGCGGGGTGATCCCGGCGACGCCTGAGCTGCGAATACCGCGTTCCTGGTTACTCTTGCGCACAGGTGAACGCAGGAGGGAACGAGCTGATGCGCACAGCATGGGTGATGCCCGGCGGCTCCACCTTCGGGGCCATTCAGGCAGGTCTGGCAACGGCACTGTTCGAGGCGGGAATCGTGCCGGATCTCGTCGTGGGAACCTCCGCGGGCTCGCTCAACGCCGCGTGGCTGGCCGGTGATCCGACCACGCGCGGTGCCGAGAAGTTGCGCGACCTGTGGAAGTCGATGCGGCGAGCCGACGTGTTCCCGATCCAGCCCACCAGGATCCTCGCGGGCAAGCTCGGTCTGTCCAACCACGTCATGGGCAACCACGGCCTGGCCCGCTGGGTGCACGAAACCCTGCCGTTCCGCAGGCTGGAGCAGGGCGCGATTCCGCTGACGGTGACCGCGACCGATCTCGACACCGGTGACGCCGTTTACTTCGAAGACGGCCCCGCCCTGCCACCGCTGGTGGCGTCGTGCTCGATTCCCGGGATGTTCCCTCCTGTAGAAGTCGGTGGGCGCTGGCTCGTCGACGGTGGACCTGCTGCGTTCATGCCGATCAGCCGCGCCGTTGAGCAGGGAGCACAACGGGTGTTCGTGCTCCCGTGCGGCGGAACTGAGCCCTTCGAGTTCACCCAGGATCGGCGCCGCGGCATCGGTTCGATCGCGACCTGGCCGCCGCCGAAGACCCCGCCGCGCTCGATCGGTGGTGTCAACGGTGCTGCCCTGGGAGCTGCGATGGTCTCCGCAGCCCGATTGGACATGCAGGTCAACGCACCACGTTGCGAGTTGTACGTGGTGCCGGCTCCTTCCATCGTCGGCCTTTCGCCCTACTCCTTCGCGCACTCCGGCGCCTTGATCGACAGCGCCTGGCGGGTCGCCCGCAACTGGCTGCCCGCAGCCACACCCGTTCCGGCCGGACACCCCGTCAACATCGCCGGAAAACCCGTCGGTGACGAACAGTTTGGGATCACGGACTCGGCACCAGCGTTCTGAGCACGGTGCGCCTGAGCAGCCGTCCGGCGCTCCACAGGGAGCGACGGCGCGGTCGCACGGCGCGCGGTGGCGGCGGCCCGGAAGCGGGTGTCAGAGCCACGCGCAAGAGATCTCGTGGCGGTTCAAGACCGGTTTTGTAGGCGCGCAGCGTCGCGCGGGGCACGGCCGTTCCCCGCCTGCTTCCGGTCTCCATCTCGGCCACGAGCTCCTCGAAGCGGCACAGGTTCTCCGCCTTGATCGCCTCGAACAAGACCTGCTGCGTCAGCGCCGCCGACATGAAGGTGCGAGCACCGTCCATCACCGCCCGCACCGGCGGTGACACCGGAATCCCGTCGACGAAAATGGGTTTCGGAAGTCGGATGGTGCGTTCGAACCGGGTGCCCGCGTAGCTCTGGATCTTCTGGCGATGCGGGATGAGGACGTGGATGTCGGCCGATTCCGGAGGCGACTTCAAACCGTGCAGGCGAGCCGCGTGCAAACCGGTGAGCATCGCGTGAGGCCCGGCGCGAAGCAGAGCGGCTTCGATGCGATCCCGCAGCGTCGCAGGGCCGGGTGCGACGAGCACGATCCCTGGGGCCAGACGTGTCCACGGGCCGTCGGCACGAGCCCAGCGATACGCCGTGGACTGGCTAATGCCGAGCTTGGCCAGTTCACTGACCCGGTACACGCGGCGGCTGAAGCTCAGAGCGGCGGCTTTGGCGGCGGTCGTCTTCTGCATGCGTAGAACTATCCGCATACTAGGCGCCGAATTCGTGTAGCAGGCACGGTCGATGCGTGTGTCGTGATCACCTGAGCGGGTGATTACCGGCTTGCTGGGTCGGTATGGGAACGTTCCGATCAGCCCAGCCGGACCGCAACGAACCCATATCCACCGAGAGAAGACCGCTCAGCGGGTGGCAGAAAGGCTCCCCTGCTCTTCCGGGTACCTCTGCATCCACCACTGCATCGCGTATTCGACCAACCGGATCAGAGATTGCTTGGTGGATTCCCGGTTTCGGGCGTCGCAGGTGACGATCGGAACGTCGTCTGGGATCGCCATCGCCTCTCGGACCTCCTGAACCCGGTGCTGCAGATTGCCGTCGAAGCAGTTGAGCCCAACGATGTAGGGGAGCTTGCGGTCCTCGAAGAAGTCGATGGCCGAGAAGCAGTCGGCCAGCCGACGCGTGTCTACCAGGACCACCGCACCGATCGCTCCGCGCACCAAGTCGTCCCACATGAACCAGAACCGGTGCTGACCAGGCGTTCCGAACAGGTAGAGGATCAGGTCCGAGTCCAGCGACAGACGACCGAAGTCCATGGCCACCGTCGTGGTCTGCTTGTTCGGTGTCGCATGCAGGTCGTCGATGCCGTGACTGGCCTCGGTCATGACCGCTTCGGTGGTCAACGGCACGATTTCCGACACTGAACCGACGAATGTTGTTTTGCCGGCGCCGAAACCACCTGCGACGACGATCTTCGCGGAAGTGGTGGTCGGGGACCTGCGGGGGTATTCAGGTCGGGCTTGCGTATCAGGATTCATGTCTTCCCACTTCAGTCATCAAGCCAATGCTGGGTTTCTGCGTTCGGCGCGCTGCCCGGGAGACCCGCGCGCGGGGTGAAGTCAGAGTCGGCGAAGTCCGCTCAGGACCCGTTCCATCAACAAGAAGTGCGACGAGCTGCTGTTGTCGCTGACCGTCTCGTGCACCGTGACCAGACCCAGATCCGCCATGTCACCGAGCAGAACCTTCGCCACGCCGAGCGGAACTCCCAGCATCGCGCCGACCTCGGCGATCGACCTCGGGTGCCGGCAGATCTCGGCGATGGCGTGGTGCTCGGTGCGCTGCAACCTCTCCGGCGTGCAGAAATCGCTCGCCGAAACCAGTGTCTCGAGCTCCAGGTGGTGGTTGGACCTGGTTCGACCACCGGTCCACGCGTACGGGCGGATGGAGGTGGACATCGCTTCACCGGTCGGCGAAGCATCCTGTGCAGCCTGAGGGCCGGCTGCACTCGGAGGGGCGGGAGTGCCGCGACCACCTGCCGGTTGTGGTGCTGCGGGTGCGCCGGGGGAGGCCGACCGTGACCGGGAGGCGTCCTTGACCTCCTCCGACTCGGTCGTGCCCTGCGGCCCGGGATCCTTCTGCGCACGCTTCCGGTGCCACCCGCGTAGACCGCTGTCCAGGGTGAACCGGTTGAAAACCTCCGCCACGCTTTCGCTTTCCGGCGGGCCGGAGGGGCGCCGCCGGTGTTGCCCGGTCGGGTCCGGACCTTCGCTCATCTTCGCCTCACACCGACTGTCCGGTCATCACTCGGCTCGTCCCCTGCAGCTGAGAACGCAGCTCGGGCGTCAGGATCTGGCCGACGCGTTCGACCAACAAGGTCATCTCGTAGGCGATCAAACCCATGTCGCACTGCGGCGCCGCCAACACCGTCAGGCAGGAGCCGTCGCTGATCGCCATCTGCAGCATCAGACCACGTTCCATCTCGACGACGGTTTCGGTGACAGCGCCCGCCTCGAAGCACCGAGCCGCACCCTGGGTGAGGCTGAGCAGGCCGGACGCGACGGCGGCGAGCTGGTCTGCGCGGTCTGTGGGGAGTTTCGCCGAGGCGGTCAGCAGAAGTCCGTCAGCCGAGACGACGACTGCGTGGGCAACACCGGGAACCCGCTCGGTGAAGTCCGTGACGAGCCAACCGAACTGGCTCGGCTGGGAATTTTGGGCGTTCATGGCGCCTCCTTTCCTCCTAACTGATTCGGGGATCACCGGGTCTCATCCGTTGACGGCTGTGGGTCGCGAAGGCTGTGCTTGCCCTCGCGGACACCGCGTTGGAAGCTGGCCAACCTTCCGCGCGTCACATCGGGGTCACGCGGAGATGTGGCGGTCGAATCGGTGACCGATCCCGATACCAGCTGGGCTCTGGGGGTCCGGCGTGGCAGACCTGAGGGCGTGTACTGCGGGACCTCGTTCTCGGCCTGCTGCTCCGCCGTCTCTGCGCTGCCATCCCCGGCTGGGTCCTGCTGGGTGGTGGCGGACTGCTCCGCACCTGTTGCTGCGGCGGTCGAGGCGTGGATAAGGCGGTGACGGCCACGTTGAACGCCTGCCTGGAAGCTCGCCAGCCTGCCCCGTGCCCGATTGGGGTCACGTGCAGGACGCGGCTCGTCGCCGTCCGCCCGGTCAGCGCTGCCCGCGACCAGGTTCGCCCGCGGAACCCGCTGGGGCAGCCCGGCCGAGGTGAAGTCGGTCGGCTCGGAGGCCGCGACCTCCTCAGCGCGCTGCTGCCCCTCATCGCTGGCGAAGGTCCAGTCGCGGGAGTCCACCTCGTCGGCCGTGCTGGGAGCCTCGTCGGAGGAAGGGGGTCTTTCTTCCGGCTTCACGACCGGCAGGATCTCGGTGACGGGACTGTCGTCGGTCTCGTCGGGCCAGCGGAACTTGGGTTCCGCGTCCGGGTCGCCTTCCTCCCGCTCCAGAAACCACACCGAGGACAGCTCGTCGAGGATCGACTCCGGGGTCTCGGGAACCTCCATCTCAGGCGGCGGCTCAGCGGAGGTCTCCTGAGTGCTGAAGAGCTCGTGGGAGAAGTCCTCGTCGTCGGCGCTGCGGAACAGGTGGAACCCGTTGTGGGTCGGCGGGTTGCTGATCGCGTCCTGTTCGGCCGCCTCCCAGTCGAACTGCCTGATCAGCGTGTCGTCGTCGTGTCCCGGCCGGTAGACGCCGTTGGTGCGCGGGGTCGGTAGCGAGACGTCGTCGATCAGCAGGTCCGGCCGGAGGGTCACGGACACGCGCAGACCTGTGTCCTTCTGGCCGGACATGAGCTCCACCCGAATGCCGTGCCTGCGTGCCAGGCGGCCCACCACGAACAGGCCCATGCGTCGCGACGTGGACTGCTTGATCTCCTCGTCGGAGTTCAGGCGCTGGTTGGCTTCGGCGAGCTCGTTCGGGTTCATGCCGATGCCGTCGTCGTCGATGTCGATGCGCAGCGAGCCGTCGCGGTCTCGCTGTCCTGATACCACGACCTGGGTCTGCGGCGCGGAGAAGTTCGCGGCGTTGTCGAGGAGTTCGGCCAGCAGTCGCACCAGGTCGCTGGCCACGTACCCGACGATCTTGGTGTCGGGGAGTTGCTGCACGTTGACCCGCGGGTAGTGCTCGATCTCCGAGACGGCGGCGCGCAGCAGGTCGGCCGGTGTGGTGGGGCGGGTGAAGCGACGCGCCAGATCCGCGCCGGAGAGCACCATCAGGTTTTCGTTGTTACGGCGCATCCGGGTCGCGAGGTGGTCCAGCTGGAACAGCGTTGCCAGTTGGTCGGGGTCCTCTTCGTCGCGTTCGAGCTGCTCGAAGAGTCGAAGCTGGCGTTCGAGCAGGCTCTGGCTGCGTCGCGACACGTTGATGAACGAGTCGCTGTAGCTGCGGCGGAGTTCTGCTTGCTCGGTGGCGAGGGTGACCGCCTGGGTGTGCACGTCGTCGAAGGCTCGGGCGACTTCGCCGACTTCGTCGGTGGTGTTGACCGGCACCGGTTGGACTGCCTGCGGTGCGTGCCCGGCGCGGATGTCGGCGACGGCGTCGGGGAGCTGGTGGTTGGCGGTGTCGAGCGCGCTGTGCCGCAGCATCTTGAGCGAGCCGAGCAGATGCCTCGCCACCATGACCACGATCGCGCCGGCGATCAGCAGTGCGGTGAGCAGGATGACCGATTGGAGGCCGGCGAGGTTGCCCGCGGTGTCCTGCAGGCTGAACGCGGTTCGGTGCAGCTGCTGGTCGAGCTGGAATTGCAGCGCGTTGAGCGCCTGAGCCGCGGTGTTCGACTGCTCCTTCCACGTCGCGGTCGACACCAGGTGCGACGACAGCGTGGAGCGGGTGTTGTTCTGCTCGGCCATCGCCAGCTGGACCGAGGTTTCCCGAGCCGGCACCTGAGGGTTGGAGTAGAGCTGGTCGTAGCGGATGCGCTGCTGCGGGTCGGCTGCGGCGCGGAACTCCTTGACCGCTGCGGTGCGGCGGGCTTCGCTCGCGGCCAGGCGGGCGAGGTTGTCGCTGGTGAAGTCGTCGCGGGCCAGGCCGGTGAGCACCAGGGCCTGTTGCAGCTGAACCTCTTCGCTGATCTTGGCGAGCTCGTGCACGGTGGTGGCGGTGGCCACCAGCTCCGAGGAGGAGATCTGGCTGATCAGCGTCCGGTCCAGCGCGAGCATCACGTCGATGAGCTCGGTGTAGGAGTTGGCGGTGATGCCGGGGTCGACGCGTCCGCCGAGCACGAGCTTGCGGATCGGGTCGAGCTCGGTCGACTGGCGTTCGGTCTCCTGCTTGGCGTACCGAACGGCGTCGCTGTCCGGTGCGGCGTCCAGCAGGCGTTGGGTTTCCGCCAGCGCCTTGTCGGAGGCGGCGAACCGGTTCCTGACGTCGGCGTCGGTCACCTGGCCGCGAACCAGGAATTCGGCGGACAGGCTGCGTTCTTCCTGCAGCCTGTCGACGGCGGTGCGCACGGCGCGGCCCGCTGAGACGACGCGGTCCATCTGCTCGTAGTTGCTGGCTTCGGTGATCTGACCGCGAATCTGAAGGACGCCCAGCACGATCGCGAAGATGACCGGGACCAGCACGACGGCGGCGATCTTGACCGGGAGCTTCCAGTTGTGCCACGTGATGATTCGGGACGTGGCGCGCGACCACATGGATGCCCGGGTCGCGTTCGCGGGCGGGTCTTCTACTCCGCTGCTCACGACGCAGTCCTTTCCCGCGCGGTCGAAGCTTTCATCGCCAACTGCGCGTTCGTGTGGTGGGCAGGCCGGCCCGCCTCGGGGTGTGCGCGGCAGGTCGTTCGTGGTTGGCGGCGCTGCCTGCGTTTCGGGGGTTTTCGCGGGTGGCCGTGCGGTCACGACGGCGGTATTCGAAGTACCTGCGATGTCGGGGGTGATCGCGGTGGCATCGAATTGGTTCTACCGGTCGTCGGCGTGCAGAACACTACCTCACCGGAATGATCTACTATCTGTTTTGAATTCAGCGCTCTGACCAGTGCATTCGGGTCAATGGAGATCATCTTCTCGGGTGCGCGGGTGCTCCTTGGGTGCTTTGGACACTGATCGTGTTCATTACCGCGAAGGCGGGATGTGCTTTAGTCACCCGATGGAGAGAATCTCTCCGGCTGGGTGACAAAGGGGTCGAATGCAGCGGGAATGTGCCCTCGCTCCTCCCGTGTTACCCTCGCCTAACCAGGCGGTTGATCAGCAAAAATGGTCCCGCGAGACCTCGTTTTGCGAGGTGGCCTGGTTCCGTTCCACCCTCTGGGAGGTACGGCTTCTCGCCAGGTTTAATCACGGTTAGTGATCGTCGGATTCATCAGTTGGTGTGGTGTGTCGCTGCTGCGCTCCAGGTGGAGCGGAATGATCGTTAGACTCCCGCCCTGGTTGGCATCGCAAGTCGTGCGGTCACCGACTCCTGCCGAATTCGAGATCGAAGAAGAGCGCGAACAACTGCGGGAGTTCGGACGAAGTTGGGGGACTTTGCGGCATCGGCGCAGAACACGTCGATGTGATGTCCGATTGCTTGGAAGGATGCATGCGCAACGCCACCCAACCCCCGCCGCCATCTCGACAAACCGAAGCGACCTTCGGCCAAATCGACAAATCCGCCAGGCGCACCGATCTCGCGGTACCCGGCGACGCGGGCCCCGACTTTCCCAGCATCGCTCGCAGCGCGGAATTCCGCGAATTGCGCGGCAAGCTGCGCAGATTCACGTTCCCGATGACCCTCGTGTTCGTGGTCTGGTACGTCGGCTACGTCGTGCTCGCCGCGTACTACCCCGATTTCATGGGGATCCGGCTGTTCGGCGCCGTCAACATCGGACTCGTCCTCGGCATCGGCCAGTTCGTCAGCACCCTCGTCATCACGGCCCTCTACCTGCGGTACGCGGCCAAGGAGATCGACCCGCGCGCCGCTGAGCTCTACCGCAACGCCACCGGAGAGGAGCGGCCCTGATGGACACCAACCCGATGCTCAACATCAGCATCTTCGCGGCGTTCGTGCTGCTCACGCTGTTCATCGTCTACCGGGTGAGCAGCACGGGGACCACCACCGACTACTTCGCCGCCGGCTCGCAATTCACCGGTGCGCAGAACGGAATCGCCCTCTCGGGCGACTTCCTGTCGGCCGCTTCGTTCCTCGGCATCGCGGGCGCCATCGCCGTGCACGGCTACGACGGCTTCCTCTACTCGATCGGATTCCTGGTCGGGTGGCTGGTGAACCTGCTCCTCGTCGCAGAACTCCTGCGCAACACAGGCCGATTCACCATGGGAGACGTGCTCAGCTACCGCATGAAGCAGCGTCCGGTGCGCGCCGCCGCGGCGGTGTCGACCCTGGTGATCTCCTTCATCTACATGATCGCTCAGATCGCAGGTGCCGGAAGCCTGGTGGCGCTGTTGCTCGACGTGCACAGCGCAGCCGGCCAGGCCCTGGTGATCGCGGCCGTCGGTGCGCTGATGATCGTCTACGTGCTCGTGGGTGGGATGAAGGGAACAACCTGGGTGCAGATCATCAAGGCGGTCGCCCTGATGCTGTGCGTCGCGCTCATGACGCTGTTCCTGATGGGCAAGTTCGGGTTCAGCATCACCTCGTTGCTGCAGCACGCCGCCGAGAAGAACCCGCTCGGAGAGCGGATCTTCTCCCCAGGAGCCCAGTACGGGAAGAACGAGACCACCAAGCTCGACTTCATCTCGCTGTCCTTGGCTCTGATCTTCGGGGTCGCCGGCCTGCCGCACGTGCTGATGCGCTTCTACACGGTGCCCAACGCCGTGCAGGCGAGGCGTTCCGTGGTGTGGGCGACCGTCACGATGTCGGTGTTCTACCTGTGCACGGTGGTGATCGGGTACGGCGCGGGGGCGATCAGCGGCACGGATTCGATTCTTGCGGCCCCTGGCGGCGAGAACTCCGCGGCGCCGCTGCTGGCGTACAAGATCGGCGGAACGGTGCTGCTGGGAGTGGTCGCAGCGGTCGCTTTCGCCACGATCCTCGCGGTGGTGGCGGGTCTGACCCTGACCGCGTCGGCATCCTTCGCCCACGACGTGTACGCCAACGTCTTCAAGCGCGGGCAGGCCGAGCCGGACGCCGAGATCAGGGTGGCGCGGCTGACGGCCCTCATCATCGGCGCCACGTCGATCATCGGCGGCATCCTGGTCAACGGGCAGAACCTCGCGTTCCTGGTGTCGCTGGCCTTCGCCTTCGCCGCGTCGGCGAACCTGTCGACCTTGCTCTACTCGCTGTACTGGCGGCGGTTCAACACCCGAGGGACCTTGTGGGGGATCTACGGTGGCCTGGGCGTCTGCCTGCTCCTGGTGCTCTGCTCCCCGGTGGTTTCGGGAAGCCCGACCTCGATCGTGCCCGGAGTCGACTTCGCTTTGTTCCCGCTGAACAACCCCGGCCTGGTGTCGATCCCGGCGTCGTTCTTGCTCGGCTACATCGGCACCCTGCTCGGGGAGCGTGAAGGAGAGGACCGCACTGACGAGATGGAGGTCCGGTCGCTGACCGGCATCGGAGCTTCTTGATCGGTCGTCCCGCGCATGGGAACCTTCCTGTCACTTCCCCGGCAGGAAGGTTCCCGTGCTCTGGCCCGGATCGAGCCCTCTCACGGTCCTGCGAGCCACCCATTTTGAGCAGAATGCGACGTATGGTGGGTCGGCCAAGTGACCGAGTCGGAGAGGGAGGAGTGGCATGAATTCCGCGGCCCAGAGCTCGTGGGAGCCGGTGCGCAAGGTCCGGACCTACGAACAGGTCATGGCGCAGATCGAGCAACGCATTCTCGACGGGCGTCTCGCCCCCGGCGACCGGCTTCCCAGCGAGCGGGAGTTCGCGCACCTCCTCGGGGTCAGCCGGCCGTCGCTGCGGGAAGCGCTGCGCGTGCTCGAAGCGCTGGGGATCGTCGATGTGCGACCTGGCCGCGGCCCTGACGGCGGGTGCGTGTTCCTCGGCCGCCCGGGCACCGGTTTCTCAACACTGCTGAAGATGCAGCTGACGCTCGGTCACTTCAACGGCGCCGATGTGCTGCGGACCCGGCTGGTGCTGGAGGAGTGGGCGCTCCTGGAGGCGGCTCGTCACGCCACTCCCGCCGATCACCGGGCTTTGCACGCGATCCTCGACGAGATGGACTCCCCGCACCTCTCCACACGCGACTTCAACGCCCTCGACACCGAGTTCCACGTCCGGATCGCCGAGTCCACCGGCAATGCGCTGGCCGCACACATGATGGGGTCGCTGCGCACGGCGATCCAACGTCAGATGATCGAGGTCTACGACCGCAGGGACGACTGGCGGGACACTTCGCGGCACGTGCGGCGCGAACACCGAGCGATCCTACAGGCGATCGAGTCCCGAGACGGTGAACGCGCTGTTGAGCTGCTGCGCGGTCACATCAACGACTTCTACGAGCTCGACGAGCGCACCGGTTGATCTCGGGACGATTCGCGAAGCCGGTCGCGCTGATCAGTCCGGCTTGCGGACTCGGAGCCCGTCGAACGCCACTGCCGCGACGGTGTCGGCCAGCGTCTCCGCGTCGGCGCCCTGACGCGGCCGGTACCACTCGACGAGCGAGTTGACCATGCCGAACAGCAGGCGCGCCGCGGTCGCCGGATCGACGTCCGGGCGCAGGTCGCCGTCCGCGGCGGCCTTGCTGACCAGGTCGGCGACGATCTGGTCGAACTCCCGGCGGCGGGCCAGCGCGGCCTTCTCGACCTTGGTGTTGCCGCGTATCCGCAGCAGCAGGGTCACGAAGGGCAGTTGATCGACGAGCACGCCGACGCTGGCACGCACCAGGTATTCGAGCTTGTCGATGGCGCGGCCGTCGATGGTCTCCAGCTTGTCCGCCTCGGCGAACAACCCGTCCAGTCCTCGGTTGACCGCCAGCCGCAGCAGTTCGTCCTTGCTGCGCACGTGGTGGTAGATCGCGGACTTGGTGATCTGCAGCTTGCGCGACAGATCCTCCATGCTGGTGCCGTCGTAGCCGCGTTCGTTGAACAGCTTGACCGCAACCGTGAGCAAGGACTCCAGGTCGTAGCCGGGGCGACCGCGTCTGGTCGCACGGGTGCTGGGCGGTTCGGTCATGAGCGCATTATCGCAAGTCGTTTCAGTCGCGAGGGCGTTGGTCGATGACCCGGCGGAGCTTGCCCACCGAGCGCTCGAGGGAGCCTGGCTCGACGATCTCCACGCCAACGCTCACGCCGACACCGTCCTTGACCTTCTCCGCGATCTCCACCGGTGCTTTCTCGCGCCGAGCCGCGGTGGTCTCGGGAAGTGCCTCGACCAGCACGGTCAGCCGGTCCATCCGGTCCTGGCGGGTGAGCTTGAGCTGGAAGTGCGGCGACAGGTCGGCGGTGCCGAGCACGATCTCCTCGATCTGCGTGGGGAAGACGTTGACCCCCCGGAGGATGATCATGTCGTCGCTGCGCCCGGTCACCTTGTCCATCCGTCGGAAGGCCGGTCGTGCCGTGCCCGGCCGCAGAGCGGTCAGGTCGCGCGTCCGGTAGCGGATGATCGGCAGCGCCTCCTTGGTCAGCGACGTGAACAGGAGCTCCCCGGTCGTCCCGTCGGGCAGCGGCACACCGTCGATCGGGTCGACGACCTCGGGGTAGAAGTGGTCCTCCCAGATGTGCAGGCCGTCCTTGGTCTCGACCGCCTCTTGTGCGACGCCGGGTCCCATCACCTCCGAGAGGCCGTAGATGTCGACCGCGTCGATGTTGGCGCGCTCCTCGATCTCGCGGCGCATCTGCTCGGTCCACGGCTCGGCACCGAAGATCCCGACCTTGAGGGAAGTGCTGCGCGGATCGATCCCCTGGCGCTCGAACTCGTCGAGGAGCGTCAGCATGTAGGACGGCGTCACCATGATGATCTCGGGACGGAAGTCGTTGATGATTTGCGCTTGCCGTGCGGTCATGCCGCCGGAAGCCGGAACGACCGTCATCCCGAGCTTCTCGGCGCCGTAGTGGGCGCCGAGGCCTCCGGTGAACAGCCCGTACCCGTAGGAGATGTGCACCTTGTGCCCCGGGCGTCCGCCGGCGGCGAAGATCGATCTGGCGACCACGGTGGCCCACACGTCGAGGTCGGATTCGGTGTAGCCCACGACCGTCGGTTTGCCGGTCGTGCCGCTGGAGGCGTGCACACGGCGGACCTGGTCCTGCGCAACGGCGAACATGCCGAAGGGGTAGTTGTCGCGCAGGTCCTGCTTGGTGGTGAACGGGAACTTCTCGAGGTCGCCCAGTTCTCGGCAGTCGTCGGGGTGCACGCCCGCGTCGTCGAACTTCCTGCGGTAGAAGGGAACGTTCGCGTAGGCGTGGTGCAGCGTCCACTGCAGGCGTTCGAGCTGCAGGGCGCGAAGTTCGTCTGTGCTCAGCCGTTCGGCGGACGAGAGGTCGTCGATCGGCGGCGCGGCGCCAAGTCGGCGGGCACTCGGCACGTCGTTGTGCGTGGTCGTCATGGGCAGGGACTCCTCAACGCTTGATCTGGCCGACGGTCCGGCTGCGGCCGCGGAACTCCGCGACGACCTCTGGCCCGGCAGGGGTGTCCCGGTGCACCGTGACGTCGTAGATGCCGTTGCGGCCGTATCGAGTTCGTTCGTGCGCGGTGGCCACCAGCTCGTCACCGAGGAACGAGCTCGTGACGAACGAGATCTCCGCTCCGGCGGCGACGGTGACGGGCCCGTGGCTGTTGCACGCGGCTGCGAATGTCGTGTCGGCGAGCAGGAAGACGTAACCGCCGTGCGTGATGTCGTGCCCGTTGACCATCTGTTCGGTCACCCGCATCCGGGCTATCGCGTTTCCGTCGTGCGCTGCGGTCACGACGATGCCCAGCGACGTCGAGGCGACGTCGGATTCGAGCATGGTCCTCGTGGAGTCGCTGAGTCGGTTCGCCGAGCGTGACACCGGGTTGCACCGCCTTCTTACTGACCGAATGGACGGTAAATAAATCTGCTCAAGTAAAAGTCAGTGCGCAAACGGATGTCAAGGCCGGCGATATCGGACGAACTCCATCCGGAAGCGCCCGCCTTGGTTGCCGCATCCGCTTGGGTACGAGCTCAGCGTAGGTGTGTGCGCTTGGTCGTGGGTCTCGCGATGAGTGGGACGGGCAGCTGGGCGAGACCTGCGCAAGGATCCTTCATCGCACCCTCCGGCGCTGGTGAGTGAAAGGCGGCCTTGCTCTCATCCTCCGCCCGGGTGGGGGTGGATCAGGTCTCCGCCACTTTCGCTCCCCGGCGTTGCGCGCTAGCATTAATTCCCGACCGTTCGGTTAGTAATTCTGGAGGGCGAGGCACGATGGCTCAAGGTGCGAGCAAAGTTCTGCGCAGCTACACCAGTGGCGGCTGGAGGGTGGGCGAAGCCGAAGGGGCGCCACTGCACGACGCCGTCACGGGCGCCGAGGTCGCGCGGATCAGCTCCGCCGGCATCGACATGGCCGCAACGCTCGAACACGGACGCGCGGTCGGCGGGCCGGCGCTGAGGGAACTGACCTTCCACCAACGCGCAGCGCTGCTCAAAGCGCTGGCATCGCACCTCCGCGAGCACCGGGAAGAGCTCTACGAACTGTCGGCCAAGACCGGTGCGACCCTCGGCGACTCCAAGTTCGACATCGACGGCGGGATCGGGGTCCTCTTCTCCTACTCCAGCAAGGGCCGGCGGGAACTTCCCAACGACACCGTCTACGTCGATGGGAACGTCGAACCGCTCAGCAAGGGCGGCACCTTCCTCGGTCAGCACATCGCCACGCCGCTGCGTGGTGTCGCAGTGCAGATCAACGCCTTCAACTTCCCCGCGTGGGGGCCGCTGGAGAAGTTCGCCCCGGCCTTCCTCGCCGGCGTGCCCAGCCTGATCAAACCGGCCAGCCAGACCGCCTACCTCACCGAGAAGCTCGTCGAGCTGATCGTGGAATCCGGGCTCATCCCCGAAGGGTCGCTGCAGCTGATCAGCGGAAGTGCAGGGGACCTTCTCGACCACGTGACCGGGCAGGACCTGGTGTCGTTCACCGGCTCGGCGTCCACCGCGCAGAAGCTGCGCACCCACCCGGCCATCGTGCGCAACTCGGCGCGCTTCAACGCCGAGGCCGATTCGCTCAACTGCTCGATCCTCGGCCCGGACGCCAAGCCGGGGACCGCAGAATTCGATCTCTACGTCAAGCAGCTGGTCACTGAGATGACCGTCAAGGCAGGCCAGAAGTGCACCGCGATCAGGAGGGCGTTCGTCCCGGCGGAGCTGCTCGACGACGTCGCCGAGGCGGCCGGTGAGCGCCTGGCGAAGATCAAGATCGGAAATCCGACCAACGCTGACGTCCGCATGGGCGCCCTGGCGAGCCTCGAGCAGCGGGAGGAGGTCCGCCGGTCCCTGAAGGCATTGCAGGGCGCGGGCACCATCGTCTTCGGCGACCCGGAGCAGGTCGAGGTGATCGACGCCGACGCCGAAAAGGGAGCCTTCATCTCACCGGTGCTGCTCAAGGCGGACCCCGAGCGAGCGGAGCCGCACGAGGTCGAGGCGTTCGGGCCCGTGTCGACGCTCATGCCCTACACCTCCGTGGAGCAGGTCGTCGATTACGCCGCGCGCGGGCAGGGGAGCCTGGCCGGCTCCGTGGTCAGCGGGGACGCGCAGTTCGCACGCGACGTCGTGCTCGGTGCCGCGCCCTGGCACGGCCGGATGCTGGTGCTCGACGCGGACGACGCGAAGGAATCCACCGGACACGGCTCGCCGATGCCGGCGCTCGTGCACGGCGGTCCCGGCCGCGCCGGCGGTGGCGAGGAGATGGGCGGCATTCGCGGCGTCCTCCACCACATGCAGCGCACCGCGGTGCAGGGCAGCCCGGCGGTGCTGTCCCAGGTCACCGGACGATGGGTGGAAGGTGCCCCTCGTGCCACCGACGGCGTCCACCCGTTCCGGAAGTCCCTGGCCGAGCTGAAGATCGGCGACTCGGTCGTGGCCGGCCCGCGCCAGGTCACCGATGCGGACGTCGCGCACTTCGCGGAATTCACCGGCGACACCTTCTACGCGCACACCGACGAAGACGCTGCCCGGGAGAACCCGCTGTTCGGTGGCATCGTCGCGCACGGATACCTGGTCGTCTCCTTCGCCGCGGGTCTGTTCGTGTCGCCTGAGCCCGGACCGGTGCTGGCCAACTACGGCCTGGAGAACCTGCGGTTCCTCACGCCCGTCAAGCCCGGCGACGCGCTGACCGTGACCTTGACCTGCAAGCAGATCACACCCCGGGAGAACGCCGACTACGGCGAAGTCCGCTGGGACGCCGACGTGACCAACGACGACCAGGAATCCGTCGCCAAGTACGACGTGCTCACCCTGGTGTCCAAGGAGAAGCGATGACAGCAACGTTGTCCGACCAGGAACTCGAGGAGCACTTCGAGCGCACCATCGACAAGGACCAGCGTCTCGAACCGCGGGACTGGCTGCCCGACGGCTACCGCAAGACGATGGTCCGCCAGATCGCCCAGCACGCGCACTCCGAGATCATCGGGATGCAGCCGGAGGGCAACTGGATCACGCGGGCACCTTCGTTGCGCCGCAAGGCGATCCTGCTGGCGAAGGTCCAGGACGAGGCGGGGCACGGGCTGTACCTGTACTCGGCCGCTGAGACGCTCGGTGGCGACCGGCAGGACCTGACCGAGAAGCTCATCACCGGCCGGCAGAAGTACTCCTCGATCTTCAACTACCCGACGTTGTCGTTCGCCGACGTCGGCGTCATCGGCTGGCTCGTCGACGGCGCGGCGATCTGCAACCAGGTGCCGCTGTGCCGCTCCAGCTACGGCCCCTACGCCAGGGCGATGATCCGGATCTGCAAGGAGGAGTCCTTTCACCAGCGGCAGGGCTACGAACTGCTGATGAAGATGATGAAGGGAACCCAGGCGCAGCGGGACATGGTCCAGGACGCGGTGAACCGCTTCTGGTGGCCGTCGCTGATGATGTTCGGCCCGCCGGACGCCGAATCGTCGCACACCGAGCAGTCGATGCTCTGGAAGATCAAGCGGCACACCAACGATGAGCTGCGGCAACGGTTCGTCGACATGACCGTCCCGCAGGCCGAGATGCTCGGCGTGACGCTGCCGGACCCCGACCTGGAGTGGAACGCCGAACGCGAGCACTACGACTTCGGCGAGGTCGACTGGAACGAGCTCAAGCAGGTCATCAAGGGCAACGGGCCGTGCAACACCGAACGGGTCGCCCGGCGCCGCAAGGCCCACGAGGACGGCGAGTGGGTGCGCGAAGCGGCATCCGCGCACGCTCGCAAGATGACGGAGGCGAAGGCATGAGCAGGAGTGAACTGCCCCTCTACGAGGTTTTCGTGCGAGGCAAGCGGGGCTTGAACCACGTGCACGTCGGGTCCCTTCGCGCCGCCGACGACGAGATGGCCGTGCACCACGCGCGCGACCTCTACACGCGGCGCAACGAGGGCGTGAGCATCTGGGTGGTGAAGTCGTCCGCGATCACGGCGTCCAGCCCTGACGAGAAGGATCCCTTCTTCGCTCCCTCGGGGGACAAGGTCTACCGGCACCCCACGTTCTACGACATTCCCGACAACGTTCCCCACATGTGAGCCGACGATGTCCTTTGACAACGCCTACGAGGCACTCATCGACGCGCACGACGATTCGCGCTGGGCATTCGGCAGCGGGTTCGAAGACCCGCTGGCAGGAGTCGACACCTCGGTTCCGTCCGGTGTGGACGGTTCGGATCTGGCCGCGTACTGCCTGATGCTGGGTGACGACGCGCTGGTCCTGTCGCATCGGTTGCAGCAGTGGTGCACCTTCGCCCCCGAACTCGAGGACGAGGTCGCCGTCGCCAACATCGGCCTGGACCTCCTGGGCCAGGCCAGGCTGCTGCTGGCCAGGGCCGGCAAGGCCGACGGCAGCGGACGTGGCGAGGACGACTACGCGTTCTTCCGCGACGAGGACCAGTTCCGCAACGTGCGGCTCGCAGAGCTCGAACGCGGCGACTTCGGGCAGCTCATCGCGGTGCTGCTGGTGCTGTCGACGTGGCGGCTCGCGCTGTTCCAGCGGCTCACGACCTCCGGAGACCCGGTGCTCGCCGCCATCGCCGACAAGGGCGTGAAGGAACTGACCTACCACCGCGACTACGCGGCTCAATGGGCGGTTCGCCTGGGTGATGGCACGGACTTCTCCCGTGAGCGCATGCGGGAGGCGTTGACCGCCGTGTGGCCTTACGTGGACGAGCTGTTCACCGCCCACGAGGTCGAGACCCGCCTGGTCGAATCCGGTATCGCGGTCGATCCTGCTGCGGTGCGCGAGGAGTTCGACGGCGTGCTCGCGCAGGTGTTCCAGGCCGCCACGCTGGAACGCCCTGACCTCCCGGGCAAGGCAGGAATCGCCGGCGGAACAGGCAGGCACGGTCGGCACACCGAAGCGATGGGGTATCTCGTCGCAGAGTTGCAGAGCGTGGCGCGCGCGCATCCGGAGGCGACGTGGTGACCGCCAGAGCCGTCGCGGAGACCGTCCGCGACCCCGAACTGCCGATGCTCACGCTCGCCGACCTCGGTGTGCTGCGCGAGGTGTCCGAACAGGACGGCGCGGTGAAGGTGTCCATCACACCCACCTACAGCGGTTGCCCGGCCATGGACACGATGCGAGACGACCTGGTCCACGCGTTGCAGGGAGCGGGGTTCTCCCGAGTCGAGGTGAGCACCGTGCTGCAGCCGTCGTGGAGCTCGGACTGGATCAGCGAGCAGGGCCGTCGCAAGCTCGCCGAAGCCGGCATCGCGCCACCTGGCGGTGTTGCCGCGCGCGGCCCCGGTCCGGTGCCGTTGTCGCTCCACCCGCCTGAGCGAAAGGTTCCCTGCCCGCGATGCGGCGAGCCGGACACCGAACTGCTGTCGGAGTTCGGAGCCACCGCGTGCAAGGCCATGCGCCGTTGCCGGTCGTGCGACGAACCGTTCGAACACGTCAAGGAGATCTGAGGTGACCGCGTCAACCAAGTCCCGGCTGCGGGGCGAATTCCACACGCTGACCGTCGCAGAGGTCAGCAGGCTGTGCGACGACGCCGTCGCGATCACCTTCTCCGTGCCCCCCGAGCTCGACGGCACCTACGACTTCCGGGCCGGTCAGTCGCTGACGTTGCGTCGCGTGATCGACGGTCGAGAAGAGCGGCGGTCGTACTCGATCTGCTCGGCTGAGGGGACCTCTCCGCGCATCGGGGTGCGTGAAGTCCCCGACGGGCTGTTCTCCACCTGGCTGGTCAACGAGGTTCGTCCCGGCGACGAGATCGAGGTGGGTGCGCCGACCGGGGCGTTCAGCCCGAAGTCGGTATCGGGTCATCACGTGCTGATCGGTGCCGGATCGGGAATCACCCCGCTGCTGTCGATCGCGGCGACGGTACTTCGGGACCCTTCAGCCACCGCGGCCGTCGTCTACGGCAACCGCCGCACCGACAGCGTGATGTTCGCCGACGAGCTCGCGGATCTGAAGGACCGGTACCCCGAGCGCTTGGAGCTGGTGCACGTGCTCTCCCGCGAACCGCGGGAGGCCGATCTGTTCACCGGGCGTCTCGACGAGGAGAAGCTGCGCGCGCTGATGGCGCTGGTGCCCGAGGTCGGTGACGTCGACGAGTGGTGGCTGTGCGGACCGTTCGGCATGGTCACCGGGGCGCAGCGGCTGCTGGGGGAACTCGGTGTGGCCGACCAGCGCATTCACCGGGAGTTGTTCTACGTCGACGACGTGCCCCCGGAACCTGTGAAGCACATCGACGCGGTGCCTTCGGGCGAGACCACTGAGGCCACCATCATTCTCGACGGTCGGCGCACGACCACCGCGTTGTCTCGGGAGACACCGGTTCTCGACGGTGCGCAGAAGGCGAGGCCCGACCTGCCGTTCGCCTGCAAGGGCGGTGTCTGCGGCACCTGCCGGGCGAAGGTCACCGAGGGGGAGGTCGACATGCGTCGGAATTTCGCTCTGGAAGAAGCGGAAGTGGCCGAAGGGTTCGTCCTGACCTGCCAGTCCGTCCCGGTCAGCGACGTGCTCACCGTCGACTTCGATTCCTGATCCCCTCCGGCGCGGAACGCGCTGAGAGCGGGCCGGTCGGGAGAAGATCCGCCTCTGAACGGACGGAACGTCGTTCAGAGGCGGATCTTTTTGTTCCGCGTGCGTTCAGAACTGCCGAGGTGCGGTGGCAACCAGCACCACGGCGCATCTCACGATGCGGAAAGTTGCAGCGCTGGGTTGTGGCAATAACTACAAATGGGTTCTTCTTTTCCCAATTGTCCTATACCAATCAGATGAATCACGTGATTCTCGCTGAATAAAGTCAATTCCGGACGAGAATTGCGCACGAGTAGAAGGATAGTTCGGGGGAGCGGTGTTTCAGTTCAGCGCGGTTGCGGCCGCTCTGTCATTGATCACGCCAGCGCCGACATTCCTCCTCGAGGAGCGCGGTGAACTGGTCCCGCCCACGAGGGCTGTCGCCCACGCGATGAAGAGCGGCGCGGCTGCGCTGGGCCTCACCTTCGGCCTGTTCCACGAGCAGGACGCCCCCGCGATCGGTGAGTCAAGGGCGTGGTGCTGTTCGCGCTGACCCTGGACTTCCCTGCTCGACCCGCCCGCCCCAGATCGGTTCGCTGCTGTCAGCACCATCGCGTGCGTCGACATCGACATGACCAGCGAGAAGCGGCTCGACACTTCGGCCGACGAACGCGACGCCGAGCGCCAGTCGAGGGATCCGAATCCGCGTCGGCAGTGGAAATCCGCCCTTGATCACAAGTCCGCGACGAAGAGGCGAGGCGAGGCCGCACACCGAGACCGCTCGGTGCGCGCTGACGCCCGCCCGAACTCGTCGCCGATAGGAGGAGGACCGCATGCCCGAATCCACAGACGCGCCCCGCCACGGGGAAAAGTCGCCGAAGGCTCCGATCGAGCGCCGCCGGCTCGGCGGCACCGAACGCAGACGCCACGGTCAGGAGGCCGAGAACCGTCCTCCCAGCTCCAGCCAAGAGCTCAGCAACGCTCACGCGGAACTCGTCGAAGAACCCGGCCCCAGGGTCAACTGGCGCGTCTTCATCATCGCTTCGGCCGTCGTCGTCGCCTTCTCGCTGTGGGCCATGCGCGTTCCCGGGCACGCCGCCAGCACCATGGAGATCGTGGTGGCCTGGATCGCGGAGAACCTCGGCTGGTTCTACGTGTTGACCGTCACCGTGGTGATCGCGTTCGTCCTCTGGGTCGCGTTGTCCAAGGAAGGCTCCGTCCGGCTCGGCCCCGACCATTCGCGCCCGCAGTACAAATTGTTCACCTGGGTGGCGATGCTGTTCGCCGCCGGTGTGGGCATCGACATGCTCTTCTACTCCGTCACCGGGCCCATCACCCAGTACATGGCGCCGCCGACGGGTGAGGGGAAGACGGCTGCCGCCGCGCAGGACGCCGTGGTCTGGACGATGTTCCACTACGGCGTGGCAGGCTGGGCCATGTACGCCCTGCTCGGCATGGCCATGGGCTACTTCGCCTACCGCTGGGGCATGCCGCTGTCGATCCGGGCCGCCCTGTACCCCCTTCTCGGCAAGCGCGTCCGCGGCGGGATCGGCGACACCATCGACATCGTCACCCTGGTCGGCACCGTCTTCGGCGTGGCCACCTCGATGGGCATCGGCGTCGTGCTGCTCAACGTCGGCTTCGCCCTGCTGTTCGGCCTCCCGGAGGGGCTGGCCCTGCAGATCGCGCTGGTGATCGTGGCCGTGATCATGACCGTCGCCGCCTGCACCTCGGGCTTGGACCGGGGGATCCGGCTGATCTCCGAGCTCAACATCTGGTTCGCCGCGGCCATGCTGCTCTACATCCTGGTGACCGGGCAGTCGGCGTTCCTGCTCAACGCCCTGGTGGGAAACATCGGCCGATTCGTCTCCACGCTGCCGGGGCGAACGTTGGAGACCTTCGCCTACCAGGAGGGCGGTTCCGAGTGGATGGCCGGATGGACCCTGTTCTTCTGGGCGTTCTGGCTGGCGTGGGGTCCGTTCGTGGGACTCTTCCTCGCCCGCATCTCCCGCGGTAGGACGCTGCGCGAGTTCGTCATCGCCGCCATCACCGCCCCGGTGCTCTGCGACTTCCTGATCGTGAGCATCTTCGGCAACAGCGCCATGCACCAGGTCCTCAACGGCAACGAGGAGTTCGCGCAGCTGGCCATGGACAGTCCTGAGAAGGGCTGGTTCGCGCTGCTCGAAATGTTCCCCGGCGCGAGCTTCCTGATCGGCCTGGGCACCCTGTCCGGATTGCTGTTCTACCTCACCAGCGCCAACTCCGGAGCCATGGTGATGTCCAACTTCTCCTCCTCGATCCCCACACCGTCGCAGGACGGGGCCAAGTGGCTGCGCATCTTCTGGGCGGTGCTCACCGCGGTGCTGACCATCGCGATGCTGGTGGCCGGCGGCGTCACGACCATGGAGCACGCGACCCTCATCTTCGCCCTGCCCGTGACGATCATCGCTTGGCTGGTCATGGCCTCCTTCTCCAAGGTCCTGCGCATGGAGCGGGCGGAGCGCGAAGGCCGGGCCCTGCACCGGAGGCCGACCGCGGTGCACGGCGGTTTCGCACCCGAGCGCACCTGGCGTCAGCGGCTGGAGCGGATGCGCTCGTACCCCTCGAAGAAGCAGGTGGCTCAGTTCCTGGAGGGCACCGTGCAGTCGGCTCTGGCCGACGTCGCCCGGGAGTTCGGGAAGCAGGGCTACCGGGCCACGCTGGAACTGCTCCCGAACGAGCAGGTCGGCATCGCCAGCCATGCCTTGGTGGTCAAGATTCCCGAGCACCGCGACTTCCACTACCAGGTGCGGGCCGTGGAGGTCCCGGTGCCGATGTTCGGTGGACGCATGTCCCGCCAGACCGACGTCTACTACCGGGTCGAGGTGTTCAGCCAGACCGGATCCGAGGGCTACGACCTCATGGGTCTGTCCCATCAGCAGGTGATCGACGACGTGCTTGATCGCTACGAGGCGCACCTGGGATTCCTCGCCTACACCACCGAGCACGACTACGCCTCGGTCCTCACGCCGCCGATCGTGGCCGACCCGGACGCCGTCTCGGTTGTGGTGGCGCCCGCAGAGCCGCAGGAGTCCGCCGAAAAGGACACGGCGGGCAGCGGTTCGAAGGTGTAGCAGCGTTCGACCGGACACCGGTGCCCGCAGCCCGGCGAACCTGCGGGCACCGGCCCGTCCGGACGACCTGAGCGGCGCGGTGAAATCTTCGCCGTCCGGTCTGATGCGACGGCCTTCATTCGGCCACTTCGGAACGGTGTTGTGGAAGGCCTACGTGGCCGAAGTGCGCGGGAGGTCGTGCACGCGCATTGCACACAACTATCGGCTGAGAGTGGCAAGGCGCGGACCGGCAGCGGCCGAAACGCAAAACCGCCCCTGACCTAGTTCTTGCTGGCCAGGGGCGGTTTTGCTTGTCCTTCTGATGCGCCCTCGACAGGATTCGAACCTGTGACACCTGCCTCCGGAGGGCAGTGCTCTATCCACTGAGCTACGAGGGCTCGTCGCTGCGGACGATCGATAGCTTATCGCACGCCGCACGCGTGTTTGGGACGGGGTCGGGTTCCTGCGGCGCGGCGGTGTTCATCTGGGAGTTGCCGGTGGATGGGTGCTTGGGAACCTTCCTGTCACGCACCCGGGCCGGGCGAGAGGTGATCTGGGTTGCAGGGCGCTTCCGTCTCACTCTCCAAATCATGCATACTTTGCTATGTATCTGGCCTGGATGTGAGGAGGCGAAGAGATGGGGCACGGTCATGGGCACGGATCCGCGGCGGATGCGGTCCACGCGTCCGGCCGCTACGTGACCAGGCTGTCCATCGCCTTCGGCGTGCTGCTCGCCTTCTTCGTGCTCGAGGCCGTCGTCGGGTGGCTGACGTCGTCGCTCGCCCTGCTGTCCGACGCGGGGCACATGCTCACCGACGTCCTGGGCGTGGGGATGGCGCTGGCCGCCATCACCGCCGCCCGACGTCCCGCGGGCAACAAGCGCACCTTCGGCCTCTACCGCGTCGAAGTGCTGGCCGCGCTGGCCAACGCCGTGCTGCTGTTCGGCGTCGCCGGCTACATCCTGTTCGAGTCCGTGGAGCGGTTCCGGCAGCCGCAGGAGGTCGCCGGCCTGCCGATGATGGTCACCGCGGCCGCCGGTCTGCTGGCCAACCTCGTCGTGTTCGCGCTGCTGCGCAAGGGTGCGGGCGAAAGCCTCAACGTGCGCGGCGCCTACCTGGAAGTCCTCGCCGACACCATCGGCTCGGCCGGCGTGCTCGTCGGCGGCTTCGTGACCTGGGCTTACGGCTGGTACCTCGCCGACCCGATCATCGCCGTCGGCGTCGGGCTCTTCGTCCTGCCCCGGACCTTCACGCTCGCGCGCCAAGCACTGCGAATCCTGGTGCAGCAGGCTCCCGAAGGCCTCGACGTGCAGGCGATGCGCAGCGATCTGGCCGCGCTGCCGTCGGTCACGGAGGTTCACGACCTGCACGTGTGGACGCTGACCTCGGGCATGGAGGTCGCCTCCGCCCACCTGACAGCAGGACCGGACGCCGACCACGGTGGTGTCCTCACCGCCGCGCAGCGGTTGCTGTCGGAGCGCTACCGGATCGAGCACGCGACCCTGCAGGTCGAGCCCGCCGAATGCGCTCGTCGCTGTCAGGAGCTGACCTGGTGAACAGCTTCGGGCCGCAGGTTCAGGGTGAGCGGAAGGTTCCCATGCTCACGCCAGCGGCTTCGCGCCGCGCTGGCTGAGCATGGTCTTCATCAGCTCCATCTCGCTGCCCTGGGAGCCGAGCATGTTCTTCGCCAGGGCGCGGACCGCGGGGACCGCGGCGTGCGTCGCGCCGTACTCGGCCATCGGAGCTCCACCCTCGTGGTGGCGCAGCATGAGCTGCAAGAAGTAGACGTCGAACTCCGGGCCCCGAAGTGTGCCGAGCCGGGAGAGCTCCTCGCTGGTGGCCATGCCCGGCATCAAGGCGCCACCGGACATCGGCATCGGCATCGGGCCGGCGCCGTGCTGGTGGCCACCCGTCTCGGACATCCACTGCATGACCGGTCCCGTCGCCTGGGCCGGCTGGTGCCAGATGCCCAACCAGCCCTGCATGCGGCCGATCTGGTCCCGCTGGTTGGTCTCGATGTCGAAGGCGAGCTGCCGGACGGCGACGTCGTCGGCGCGTTCCCGCGCCAGCGTCGCCATGGTCACCGCCTGCTGGTGGTGGACGCTCATGTCCTGCGAGAACCCGACGTCGACCGCCGTGGCCTCGGGTTCTGCGCTGTCGAAGGACGGCACCCGGATCAGCAGTCCGAGCGCCGCCCCCAACAGCAGCAGGGAGAACGCCGCCACGATGGCGACGATGACCTGCGAAACGCGTCGTGCCTGGGGCAACGGGCTCACTGGCCCATTTGGCCGGAGCCGGCGTTCGCGCCCTTGCCGTCCATGGTGACCGCATCCGGACCGGGCGGGCTCGCGTCGAACTTCGGCGGGTTGTTGGTGTCGAACGCACCCGGGTAGGCCTGGCAGGAACCGCCGACCTCGGGGTACACGCCGTTGTTATTCAGGCGCAGCGCGGTGATGAACTGGTCGATCCGCGGGTCGTCGGCGCTGTCGACCTTGAGCTGGTGACCCCAGGACTGCAGCGAGATCGGCTTGTCCAGGCCCGGGTACGGCGACAGCATCGTGTACGGCTTGCCCTGGGCGCGGACCTTGAGGCGGTCCAGACCGGCCTCGTCGACCTTGTCCGGGTTGTAGGCGATCCAGACCGCGCCGTGCTCCAGCGAGTGGACCATGTTCTCGGTGCGCACCGCCTGCGGGTAGACCACACCGGTGCAGTCGGCCCAGACGCCGTCGTGCGGGCCGCCGAACGGCGGGTTCTTGTCGTAGGTCACGCGCTGGCTCGGGGTGACGTGCTGCTGACCCTTGTAGTCAGCGGTGATGACCCCGGGGATGTTCTTCGACGGGTCCGGGTTCTGCGGCGACGGCTTGAACGCCTCGGTGGCCTTCTCCGCGGCTGCCTGCGCATCGCGCGTCGCAGCCTGATCGGACCACCGGGTGTAGGCGTATCCGAAGATCACCGCCGCGAACACCGCGACCACCGTCACCCCGGAGACCAGCATCCACGGGATGGACCGTTGGTTCACCACGGCGGCGCCGCGCACCGCTTTGTTCTTAGCCATGCTGCTCGCAAACCTCGTCTCGCCAGAACCGGGGGACAGCGCCCGCCAGTGTAGAGATTGCCCGTGTGGCGGTGTGCCGATAGGCAAATGCTCGCCACCACACGTTCTCACACACAGACAACGCTTCGATCACGCCCCGTGGTCGCCTCGCGCGCGGCGCGCAATCCCGCTGGGTCGAACGGCCCTCATCGAGTCCACGGAGTGGGCGGCACCCGGCGTCTGAACTGGGTGGAAGGATCCCTAAACTCCACAGGGTGACTCCTGCCGCGCTCGCTGAACTGGTCCGCAACACCGCCGTCGACGTGCTCTCCGCCCGTGGGCTGGACACCTCGGTGCTGCCTGAGACGGTCACCGTCGAGCGCCCGCGAAACCCGGAGCACGGTGACTACGCGACCAACATCGCGATGCAGGTCGCCAAGAAGGCGGGGGTTGCCCCGCGCGACCTCGCCACCTGGCTCGCCGAGGCGCTGACCAGCCAGGACGCCATCGATGTGGCCGACGTCGCCGGCCCCGGCTTCCTGAACCTGCGGCTCGCGCCCGACGCCCAGGCCCAGATCGTGCGCGAGGCGCTGGGCAGCGGCGCCGAGTACGGCAAGGGCGACCTCTACGACGGCCTGAAGGTGAACCTGGAGTTCGTCTCGGCCAACCCGACCGGCCCCATCCACCTCGGCGGCACCCGCTGGGCGGCCGCGGGCGACGCGCTGGGACGGGTGCTCTCCGCTCAGGGCGCCGAGGTGACCCGCGAGTACTACTTCAACGACGCCGGTGCGCAGATCGACCGCTTCGTCCGGTCCCTCATCGCCGGTGCCAAGGGCGAGCCCGCGCCGGAGGACGGCTACGGCGGCGGCTACATCGGCGAGATCGCCGACCAGGTCCTCAAGGCCGAGCCGGGCGTGCTGGAACAGCCCGAGGACGAGCGGAACGAGACCTTCCGCCGCGTCGGCGTCGGGTTGATGTTCGAGGAGATCAAGCAGAGCCTGAACGACTTCGGCACGGTCTTCGACGTCTACTTCCACGAGGACTCGCTGCACATCTCCGGTCAGGTCGAGACCTGCGTCGAGCAGCTCAAGGCCTCCGATCACCTCTACTACACCGACGGCGCCTGGTGGCTGCGCTCCACCGAGTACGGCGACGACAAGGACCGGGTCGTCATCAAGAGCGACGGCGCTCCGGCCTACATCGCCGGCGACATCGCCTACCTGCGCGACAAGCGGTCCCGCGGCTTCGACCTGTGCATCTACATGCTGGGTGCCGACCACCACGGCTACATCGCCCGGCTCAAGGCGGCCGCCGCGGCGCTCGGCGACGATCCCTCCGTGGTCGAGGTGCTGATCGGCCAGATGGTGAACCTGATGCGCGACGGCAAACCGGTCCGCATGAGCAAGCGCAACGGCACCGTGGTCACCCTCGAGGACCTCGTCGAGGCCGTGGGCGTGGATGCGGCGCGCTACTCGCTGATCCGCTCGTCGGTGGACTCCGCCGTGGACATCGATCTGGACCTGATCAGCAAGCGCACCAACGAGAACCCGGTCTTCTACGTGCAGTACGCGCACGCCCGGTTGTCGTCGTTGCAGCGCAACGCCACCTCCCTGGGCATCGAGCGGGGATCCGTGGAGAATGCCGACCTGTCGCTGCTCACCCACGAACGTGAGGGCGACCTGATCCGCACCCTGGGCGAGTTCCCCCGCGTGGTGCGCTCGGCCGCCCAGCTGCGCGAACCGCACCGGGTGGCTCGTTACCTGGAGGACGTGGCCAGCGCGTACCACAAGTTCTACGACGCGTGCCGCGTGCTGCAGCCCGGTGACGACCAGGCCAACCCGCTGACCATCGCCCGGCTGCAGCTGTGCGAGGCCACCCGCCAGGTGCTGGCCAACGGTCTGGGCCTGCTCGGCGTGAGCGCGCCGGAACAGATGTAATCGCAGGCGGACGGCTTGCCCTCGACGAGGAGGGTGCCGTGCTGCCTGATCTCACCGCCTGTCCAGCGGCAGGCTGCGCGAAGGAGCTTTGTCAACATGCGCGCCCATCCCGCCGGGCCACGGCACGCCGATGTCGTGCCACCCGGCAACACCGCAGGACCGTCTCCGGCGAGTTCCGGGGAGATCGATCAGCTGCACCCCCTGGTGTGGCCGCGCAACAGCGAGCGCGGCGCTGACGGCGTCGTCCGCGTCGCCGGCCTGGACGTGCGGGAGCTCGCCGAGCAGTACGGCACGCCGCTGTTCGTGCTCGACGAGGACGACTTCCGGTCCCGAGCCCGCGACTACGCCCAGGCCTTCGGCGACCCGGCGGCCGTGCACTACGCCTCCAAGGCGTTCCTGTGCACCGAGGTGGCCCGCTGGGTCGCCGAGGAGGGGCTGAGCCTGGACGTGTGCAGCGGCGGCGAGCTCGCCGTGGCGCTGCGCGCGGGCTTCCCGGCTGAGCGCATCACGTTCCACGGCAACAACAAGTCCGTCGCCGAACTGACCGCCGCCGTGGAGGCCGGGGTCGGTTCGGTGGTGCTTGACTCGTTCCACGAGATCGCCCGGCTCGACCACATCGCCACCCAGCGCGGCGCTCGGCAGCGGGTGCTGGTGCGGGTCACCGTCGGCGTCGAGGCGCACACCCACGAGTTCATCGCCACCGCGCACGAGGACCAGAAGTTCGGTTTCTCGCTGGCCGCGGGGCAGGCCGCCGAAGCGGTGGCCCGGGTGCTCAAGGCCGATTCGCTGGAGCTGGCCGGTCTGCACAGCCACATCGGTTCGCAGATCTTCGAGGTGGACGGTTTCGAGCTGGCCGCGCACCGGGTGGTGCGGCTGCTGGCCGAGCTGCGCGAGGAGCACGGCGAGGACGCGCTGGCCTCGGTCGACACCGTGGACCTCGGTGGCGGGCTGGGCATCGCCTACACCCCGGACGACGACCCGATGCCTCCGTCGCAGCTGGCCACCCGGCTGTTCGAGATCGTGGGCAAGGAAGCCGACAACGCCGGTCTTCCGGTTCCCAAGATCGCGGTGGAGCCGGGGCGCGCCATCGTCGGTCCGAGCATGATCACCGTCTACGAGGTGGGCACGATCAAGGACGTCGCGCTGGGAGCCGACGTCGAGCGCCGTTACGTCAGCGTTGACGGCGGGATGAGCGACAACATCCGCACCTCGCTCTACGACGCGGTCTACGACAGCCGATTGGTGTCGCGTTCGGCCGAAGCCGAGCCGGTTCTGTCCCGCATCGTGGGCAAGCACTGTGAATCCGGTGACGTAGTGGTGCGCGATTGCTGGCTTCCAGAGGACATTGCTCCGGGAGACCTGCTCGCGGTGGCCGCCACCGGGGCGTACTGCTACGTGATGGCCAGCAACTACAACCGCCTGCCCAAGCCGCCGGTGGTTGCGGTTCGCGCTGGTCAAGCGCGATTGTTGCTGCGCAGGGAGACCGAGGACGACCTGCTCCGGCTGGAGGTGTGAGTGATCCGGGACCGTGAACCGATCAGGGTCGCGCTGTTGGGCTGCGGCACCGTGGGCACCGAGGTGCTGCGGCTGCTGCAGGATCAACCGGAGGAATTCGCGGCGCGCACGGGGGCCCCGATGCTGGTCACCGGCGTCGCGGTGCGGCGCCCGCACAAGCATCCCGAGGTGCCCGAGAACCTGCTGACCACCGATGCCCAGGCGTTGGTGGAGGGTGACGTCGATGTCGTCGTCGAGCTCATCGGCGGCATCGAGCCGGCCCGATCGCTGCTGCTCACCGCGCTGCGTTCGGGCAAGTCGGTGGTCACGGCGAACAAGGCGCTGCTGGCCGAGCACGGCTCGGAGCTGTACGCGGCTGCCGACGAGGCGGGCACCGACATCTACTTCGAGGCCGCCGTGGCGGGAGCCATTCCGCTGCTGCGCCCGCTGCGCGAGTCGTTGGCCGGTGACCGGATCAACCGGGTCATGGGCATCGTCAACGGCACGACGAACTACATCCTGTCGGCGATGGATTCCACCGGCGCCGGCTACTCGGAGACCCTCGACGAGGCCGGGCGCCTGGGTTACGCCGAGGCGGACCCGACGGCGGACGTCGACGGCTTCGACGCCGCGGCGAAGGCCGCCATCCTCGCGTCGCTGGCCTTCCACACCCGCGTGACGGCCAGTGATGTGCACCGAGAGGGGATCTCGGCGGTCACTCCGGGCGACATCGCGGCGGCGGCGACCCTCGATCGCACGGTGAAGCTGCTGGCGATCTGCGAGCGGGTGATCGACGAGGACGGCACCGAGTCGGTGTCGGCGCGCGTGCACCCGGCGATGATCCCGCGCAGCCACCCGCTGGCCGGTGTGGGCGGGGCGTTCAACGCGGTGTTCGTGGAGGCCGAGGCCGCCGGTCAGCTCATGTTCTACGGGCAGGGCGCCGGGGGTGCTCCTACGGCGAGCGCGGTGCTGGGAGACCTCGTGGCGGTCGCCCGCAACCTGGTCGTCAAGGGCAAGGGCCCGCGGGAGTCCGCGCACGCCCAGCTGCCGGTCCAGCCGATGGGCAAGACCCCGACCCGCTACCACATCAGTCTCGACGTGGCCGACAAACCTGGTGTGCTCTCGCAGGTCGCGGCGACGTTCAACGAGCACGATGTGAGCATTTCGGTGGTGCGTCAGCAGGGCAGAGGTGCCGAGGCCAGCCTCGTGGTGGTCACGCACACCGCCCCCGACGCGGCACTTTCGTCCACAGTGGACAAGATCGCGCAGCTCCCGATTGTGCGCGAAGTGGTCAGCGTGATGCGCGTGGAAGGTGAACCGACGTGACGAACATCCAGAGTGCTCCGCCGCGGTCCGGGGCAGGGTGGCCGGGCCTGATCGAGGCCTACCGGGACCGGGTGGAGGTTCCCGAGGGGGCGCACGTCGTGACCCTGCAGGAGGGCAACACCCCGCTGGTTCCGGCGCCGTACCTGTCCGAGCAGACGGGCTGCACCGTCTACCTGAAGGTCGAGGGCGCCAACCCGACCGGTTCGTTCAAGGACCGCGGCATGACGGTGGCCATGACCCACGCGCTCGCCGAGGGCAGCAAGGCCGTCATCTGCGCCTCCACCGGCAACACCTCGGCCTCGGCCGCGGCCTACGCCGCCCGCGCGGGACTGACCTCCGCGGTGCTGGTGCCCCGGGGCAAGATCGCGCTGGGCAAGCTCGCCCAGGCCGTGGTGCACGGCGCCAAGATCCTGCAGGTGCAGGGCAACTTCGACGACTGCCTGGAGCTGGCCCGCAAGACCGCCGCGGAGCACCCGGTCACGCTGGTCAACTCGGTCAACCCGGTCCGCTTGGAGGGCCAGAAGACCGCGTCGTTCGAGATCTGCGACGTGCTGGGCCGCGCCCCTGACATCCACTGCCTGCCGGTCGGCAACGCCGGCAACATCACGGCCTACTGGAAGGGCTACACCGAGTACCACCGCGACGGGATCACCGATTCGCTGCCGCGGATGTTCGGTTTCCAGGCCGCGGGCGCCGCGCCGCTGGTGCACGGGCAGCCGGTCGCCGAGCCCGAGACGATCGCGACCGCGATCCGCGTCGGCAGCCCGGCTTCCTGGCAGGGCGCGGTCAAGGCCAAGGACGCCTCGAACGGCCTGTTCTCGGCGGTGACGGACGAGGAGATCCTCAACGCCTACCGGGTGCTCGCGGGCCGGGAGGGCGTGTTCGTCGAGCCCGCATCGGCTTCGAGCGTGGCGGGCCTGCTGGCCAGTTCCGCCGACGGAAGCCTGCCGAAGGGCTCCGTCGTCGTCTGCACCGTCACCGGTCACGGGCTGAAGGACCCCGACACCGCCCTGGCGGGCATGGTCGAGGTCGAGCCGCTGCCGGTCGACCCGAGCGCGGTCGCCGACGCCCTGGAGCTGCGTTGAGCGCGCTCCCGGCGCGGACGATCCGGGTCGAGGTTCCCGCGTCGACGGCGAACCTCGGCTCCGGATTCGACGCGCTGGGCATGGCGTTGTCGTTGCACGACACGGTCTTCGCGCGCGTGGTCGACGGCCCGCCCGGCACCGCGACGGTGTCGGTGGCCGGGCAGGGCGCCGGGTTGCTGCCCGGGGATGAGCGGCACCTCGTCGTCCGGGTCGTGCACGACACCTTGGCGGAGCTGGGGATCGCGGACCTGCCCGCGCTCGATCTGCACTGCGAGAACAACATTCCGCATTCCCGGGGCTTGGGTTCCTCCGCGGCCGCGATCGTCGCCGGTATCGCCGTCGCGCACGGCCTGGCGGGAATCGACCTGCGGGCAGCGGAGAACGTCGAACGCGCGCTGCACCTGGCGGCGGTGCGCGAGGGGCACGCCGACAACGTGGCGGCGAGCATGCTCGGAGATTTCGTCCTCGCCTGGCGGGAATCCGATCGCTTCCGCGCGGTGAGCGTGCCGGCGCATCCGGACGTGTCGCCGGTCGCCTTTGTGCCACAAGGGGAATCGGCGACGCACGTGACGCGCGGGCTGCTGCCGGAGCGGGTTCCGCACGCCGACGCCGCGTTCGCGGCAGGTCGTGCGGCGCTCGCCGTGCACGCGCTCACCAGGGACCCGTCGCTGCTGCTGGCCGCGACCGATGACCGGCTGCACCAGGACTACCGCGAACCGGCGTGGCCGGAGACCGTCGCGCTGGTGCGCGCGCTGCGAGCGGAGGGGATCGCGGCGGCCGTGTCCGGCGCGGGCCCGACCGTGCTGGCGTTCCCGAGCAAGGACGCGAACGCGCACGAGGCGGCTCTGAGCGGGTTCAAGGCGCTGGACCTTCCGGTCGATCGCGAAGGCGTCCGAACGCACGTCGAAGGCTGATTCCGCGCGTTGGTCATCTCGTGTTGAACCGCCGTCCCCGGACTGTGCGCTGAGCGGAAATGCGCAGTTCACCGCCCCCGGGCGCGGCGGTTTCGCGTGAAGTGGTAGAAAGGAAGTGTCGCCGACGAGCCGGCTGTGCGAGGCGCCGGAGGGAACTAGGCGGACCTGATCTTCGAGCTCGGGGATCGCGCCCGCTTCCGGGGGCCTTCGTTTCGCTGAATGTCGACGGCACGATCTGCAAGGGCGCCACACGCCCAGGGGGTTGTTGCACCCGAACTACGGGGCGTCTACCCTCAAGGTCAATCAGTCACCGCGCCTAGGGCCGGTGCCGTGCCCGGAACATCGTTTTCCGGGGCGCATCTCCCGCTGTGAATTGGACTCCGCCGGACACGGGCGAAGATCAACTTAGGCGGGTCTGGCGACCGCGGTGACCGAGGCAGGAGTTGTCAACTCAAAGTGAGTTCGCTTCGGGATCATCGGCGCCAATCCGTTGCCGATGTCGGGGTGGGGGCCTTAAGTTCCACGGTGTGGCCTCCCAAGGCGACCATGACGCCGACCCGGGTCCTGAAGTTTCCCGGTCCACCACCGGGGCAATCCGAGAGTCGGGGATTCCTGGAATGAGGCGGCAGGACGTGCATCGGCACGTGTGGATCGGAGTGGATGCGTCGCACATGGACCACGCGAGCCGGGTGCCTCCCACTGCCCGGTGCTGCTGGTTCCCCGAGCCAACGTCGAAGTCGGTAATGCTGCGTCCGAGGGGCGAATCCGACCGGCGAAAGGGCTGGTAGCACATACCGGCCGTCCGCACTCAAACGAGCGGGCGGGCAATCCGCTGGGTCGCGTAGGAGGCGCGGTCCGGTCAGGAAGGACATTCGTGAGCAACACCGAACTGTTGAGCAGCGAGGCCGCCAACGGCACCTCATCTGCTGGCCAGCAGGACGCCGAGGCCAACGGCACTCCGCGGCGACGCGGCGGACTCTCCGGCATGGTTCTTGCCGAGCTGCGCCAACTCGCGGGGGAACTGGGGATCGAGACCGGGGGCCTCCGCAAGGGCGACCTGATCGCCGCCATCAAGGAGAAGCAGGGCGGCGGCAGCACTGCGCCGCGAACCCGCTCGACCGCGAAGAAGGCGCAGGTGCGCAGCGAAGAATCCCCTGCCAAGGGAAGTCAGCCGACCCTCGACAGCACCAGCAACGAGGGTGACAACGCCTCGCGCGACACCGCGGCCGAGCCGAACAACAACGGCTCCGCCCCCACGCGCACCCGCACCCGGCGGCAGTCCGGCGACAGCGGCGGTGACGACGACAATCGTCGCGGCAACAACCGCCGTCGCCGTTCCAACGGGCGCAACAACGCGGGCACCGAGTCGGGCGGTGCCGACGACCAGCGCGGCGGCGGCAACGCCGAGCGCAAGTCCGAGAACAACCGGCAGGACCGGGACAACAACCGCCAGGACCGGCAGGACCGGGACGGCAACCGTCAGGACCGCCAGGACCGGGACAACCGGCAGGACGATGACGACGAGGGCGCTCGCCGGGGCCGAGGTGGCCGTCGCTTCCGCGACCGCCGCCGCAACCGCGGTCGCGGCGAAGGCGGTGAGCCGGAGGTCCGCGAGGACGACGTCCTGCTGCCCGTCGCCGGCATCCTCGACGTGCTGGAGAACTACGCCTTCGTGCGCACCTCCGGCTACCTGGCCGGCCCGAACGACGTCTACGTCTCGCTGTCGCTGGTGCGCAAGTACGGCCTGCGCCGCGGCGACGCGATCAAGGGCGTCATCAAGCAGCCTCGCGAGGGCGAGCAGCAGCGGCAGAAGTTCAACCCGCTGGTGCGGGTGGACTCCATCAACGGCCTGGAGCCGGACGCGGCCAAGAGCCGCTCCGAGTTCCACAAGCTGACGCCGCTGTACCCGAACGAGCGGCTGCGCCTGGAGACCGAGCCCCAGAACCTGACCGGCCGGATCATCGACCTGGTCATGCCCGTCGGCAAGGGACAGCGCGCGCTGATCGTCTCGCCGCCCAAGGCCGGTAAGACGATGGTGCTGCAGGCGATCGCCAACGCGATCACCACGAACAACCCCGAGTGCCACCTGATGGTCGTCCTGGCGGACGAGCGTCCGGAAGAGGTCACCGACATGCAGCGCTCGGTCAAGGGTGAGGTCATCGCCTCCACCTTCGACCGCCCGCCGTCGGACCACACCACGGTCGCCGAGCTGTCCATCGAGCGCGCCAAGCGCCTGGTGGAGATGGGCCACGACGTCGTCGTGCTGCTGGACTCGATCACCCGTCTGGGCCGCGCCTACAACCTGGCGGCCCCGGCGTCCGGGCGAATCCTGTCCGGAGGTGTCGACTCCACCGCCCTGTACCCGCCGAAGCGGTTCCTGGGCGCGGCTCGAAACATCGAGAACGGCGGCTCGCTGACCATCTTCGCCACGGCGCTGGTGGAGACCGGTTCGACCATGGACACGGTCATCTTCGAGGAGTTCAAGGGCACCGGTAACGCGGAGCTCAAGCTGGACCGCAAGCTCTCCGACAAGCGGCTGTTCCCGGCGGTCGACGTGGACTCCTCCAGCACCCGCAAGGACGAGATCCTGCTGTCCTCGGACGAGCTGGCCGTCACGCACAAGCTGCGCCGGGTGCTCTCCGCCCTCGACGCGCAGCAGGCTCTGGAACTCCTGCAGGACCGGCTGCGCAAGTCGCGCACCAACATCGAGTTCCTGATGCAGGTCGCCAAGACCACCCCGGGCAAGGACGACGACTGATCGTCCCCACCCGGAAAGCAGGGCCAGCACCCGAGTGGTGCGGGCCCTGCTTTTTTGTGCGTGGGAAGTGACAGGAAGGTTCCCTTGCGCAGGTCTGCTCAGTGGAGCGGTGGCAGGAAGGTTCCCTTGTGCGGGTTCGGCTCAGCGGGACGGTGACAGAAAGGTTCCCTTGCTCGCCGGTGCGCGAGGCGCTCACGAGGTGAGGTAGTCGGCCTCGTCGCGCGCATCGGCGTTGCGCATCAGCATCATCGCGAGGAGGACCGCTGCGATCGGACCGATGATCAAGGCGGCGCCGATCGGCAGCGTGAGGGCGTCCAGGGCGATCGCGCACGCGACCATCGCCAGGGGGTAGGCGATGCGCAGGCTCAGCCGCTGCCAGCGGAAGCGCCACTGCACCTGGTCGGCGCTGAACAGCGCCAGCCCGGCGGCGAAGCCGAACAGCAGCGGTGCCGACAGCGACAGCTCGCTCTGCAGGGTCGGCTCGCGCTGCAAGGCCAGCAGGTCGATCAGCGCGGCGACGCCGGTGGCGCTGCCCAAGAAGAGCAGAGGAAGGGACACCCACGACCGGATCGTGAGTTTCCCCAGCACAGCGCAGAACAACACCCGCAAATGATGAACGGTGTTCACGGGGTTGTGCATCTCGGGTGCGCGGGGTCTCGGCGGGCGGTTGCTCTGCTGCGCCGGGCGGTCGCACCGGTGCGACGAACGGCTCCGGGAATACTCCTCCGAACACCTGCGTTGCAGGTCGCGTGCCGTGGTCTGGCACAATTGAAGGCTGGTTCCGGTCCCGGTTCACCACGCTGCGATGGGCGCGTGGACCCGGCGGCCAAGTTGAGAGGAAAAGCCGTTGAAGAGTGGCATTCACCCCGAGTACGTGGTGACGCAGGTCAACTGCGGTTGTGGCAACAGCTTCACCACCCACAGCACCCGCAAGAGCGGTCAGATCACCGTTGAGGTCTGCTCGAACTGCCACCCGTTCTACACGGGCAAGCAGAAGATCCTGGACACCGGTGGCCGCGTGGCCCGCTTCGAGGCCCGTTACGGCAAGCGCAAGAAGTAGCTGCGCCGACGGCGCCCGCTCTCCGCATCACGCGTGAGGGCGGGCGCCGTCTTTGCGTGAGGGCCGTCTCGACCGGGACGGCTTCGTCCCACTTCAAGCCGTCAGGAAAAGGGTCGCCCCGTGGAGACATCGAAGCTCGAAGGTTTGCTGGCCGAGTACGACGATCTGGAGAAGCGGCTGGCCGACCCGAGCGTGCACGTCGACCAGGCGAACGCCCGCAAGCTCGGCCGCCGCTACGCCGAGCTGACCCCCATCGTGCGCACCTCGCGCGAGCTGGACGAGATCCGCTCCGATCTGGAGACCGCGCAGGAGCTCGCCACCGAGGACGAGGGATTCGCCGAGGAGGCCGAGCGGCTCGCCGAGCGCGTCCCCGAGCTGGAGGACAAGCTCACCGAGCTGCTGCTGCCGCGCGACCCGCACGACGGCTCCGACGTGGTGCTGGAGGTCAAGTCCGGTGAGGGCGGCGAGGAGTCCGCGCTGTTCGCCGGTGACCTGCTGCGCATGTACCTGCGCTTCGCCGAGCGCCGCGGCTGGCGCGCCGAGGTCCTCGACGCCACCGAATCCGATCTCGGCGGCTACAAGGACGCCACTGTCGCGCTCAAGGCCAAGGCCGGCGACAACAGCCCCGACGGCGTGTGGTCGAAGATGAAGTTCGAAGGTGGCGTGCACCGCGTGCAGCGCGTGCCGGTCACCGAGTCCCAGGGCCGCGTGCACACCTCCGCGGCCGGTGTCCTGGTTTACCCCGAACCTGAAGAGGTCGAGGTCGAGGTCGACGAGAAGGACCTGCGCATCGACGTGTACCGGTCCTCCGGGCCGGGTGGGCAGAGCGTGAACACCACGGACTCGGCGGTGCGCATCACCCACCTGCCGACGGGCATCGTGGTGTCCTGCCAGAACGAGAAGTCGCAGCTGCAGAACAAGCTGCGCGCCATCCAGGTGCTCAAGGCCCGGCTGCAGGCGGCGGCCGAGGAGGAGGCGGAGCGCGAGGCGTCGGAGACCCGTCGCAGCCAGGTCCGCACGGTGGACCGCTCGGAGCGCATCCGCACCTACAACTTCCCGGAGAACCGGATTTCGGACCACCGGGTCAACTACAAGGCCTACAACCTCGACCACGTTCTCGACGGCGACCTGGACGCGGTGCTCGACGCGCTGCTCGCTGCCGATCGCAACGAGCGCCTTGCGCTCTAAGCTGACCGACGTGACCCGACAGCCACTGCGCTTGGCAATCCTGGAGGCCGAGCGCACTCTTGCGGCGGCGGGCGTGGGTAGTCCGCGCGCCGACGCCGAGCTGCTCGCCGCGCATCTGCTCGGCGTCGAGCGCACGAAGCTCATGATGGTTCCGCTCGTCGACCCACCGGTCGTGGAGGCCCTGCAGGAGCTGGTGGGCCAGCGCGCCGCGCGCGTCCCGCTGCAGCACCTGACCGGCCGCGCCCACTTGGGCGGCGTGGATCTGGAGGTCGGGCCCGGCGTGTTCGTGCCCCGCCCGGAGACCGAGCTGCTGGTCGAGTGGGGCGTTCGTGTCGTGGACGGCGTCGAGCGGCCCACGATCGTCGACCTGTGCTCGGGTTCGGGAGCGCTCGCCCTCGCGTTCGCGCACGCCCGCCCGGACGCCTGCGTGCACGCGGTCGAGAAGGACCCGTCTGCCCTGTCGTGGGCCCGCCGCAACGCGGGTCTGCGGTCGGAGGCGGGGGACACCCCGATCGGCCTCTACTCCGGCGATGTCACCGACCCCATGTTGTTCATGGAGTTGGAGGGCCTGGTCGACCTGGTCGTCTGCAACCCGCCGTACGTCCCGGACGGAACCCCGGTCCCGCCGGAGGTCCGCAACCACGACCCGCACGAGGCCGTCTTCGGCGGCCGGGACGGACTCGACGTCGTCCGCCACGTGGTGGCCTGCGCGGCCCGGCTGCTCAAACCGGGCGGCGGTGTGGCGATCGAGCACGACGACACCCACGGCGGCTCGGTGCCCGCGCTGCTGCGCGCCCGCAGGGTCCTGACCGAGGTCCAGGAACACCCGGACCTCGCCGGCCGCCCCCGGTTCGCCACCGCCCGCCGCACCCACCCGGAGTGACAGGAAGGTTCCCTTCCTCGCGATGAGAAGGGCTCCTGCCCGTCGGGAACGGATTCCCGGTGACGGACAGGGGCCTGTGGTGAGCGGAAGGTTCCCTTGCTCAGGTCGTCGGCTTGTCGCCGGAGTCCTGGGAATCGTCCTTCTTCGGCTTCTCGTCGTCCTCGGTGGTGGTGTCCGAGGACTTCTCGGTGGACTCGTCGGTTTCGGTTTCCGGCTCTTCGTCCGCGGCCGGGGTCGCCGGTTCCGAGCCGACCTTCAGGAAGCGCGTCGGTGCGTCGGTGGTGGCCTTCTTCTCAGCGTCAGCCTCAGCGCCGGTGGTCTCGACGCTGTCGTCGGCAGGCTTCTTCTCCGCGGAGTCGGCGTCGTCGGTCTTCTCCGCCGCCGATTCGCCCTCCGCCGATTCGGTCTTCTCGGCCGGTTCTGGCTCCGCCGACTTGGTCTCCTCGGCCGGCTTCGCCTCCGCTGACTCGGTTTTCTCCGAGTCCGCGGACTCGGCCGTTCCGGCGGTGTCCTCGGTGGACTCGTCGGGTTCCGGGGCGGCGCTGACCGCTCCGACCTTCAGCAGCTTGGTCGGGGAGTCGACGCTCTCGTCCTTCGCGGCGGGGGAATCCTCGGTGCCGGGGGAATCCGCGGACTCGCCAGGCTTGGGGACCTTCAGCCGGTGCGTCGGGGCCTCCGCGCTCTCATCGCGCTGCGCCGGGTCGCTGGTTCCCTTCTGCGGGACGATCGCCTGGGTGTTGACGGCGTTGACGAACTCGCGGAGCAGCGCGTTGAACTCGGTGGGGCGTTCGCGGTTGGGCCAGTGGCCCGCCTGCGGCATGACCCGCAGCTGCGCGCCCGGGATGGCGCCCGCCACTTCCTGGGCGGAGGCGACCGGGACCAGGGCGTCCTCCTCCCCGTGGATCACCGTGACCGGGCAGGTGATCCGGTTGAGCTGGGGGAGGTGGTTGATGGTCATCGAGCGGCGGTTGATCGCGTCGGCGTGCCAGTCGGCGAAGACCGAGCGGCGGACGGCGGCTTCGGCGCTGACCTCGTCGACGATGGACTCCAGGTCCCGCACCGAGGAGGCGTCGGCGAAGAACACCTTGTTCAACGCGAAGCGCGCCAGGGAGCGGTTGCTGCGCAGCAGCGTGGCGGCCATCCGGCCGCTGAACCCGGTGCGCATCAGCAGGTAGGTGGCCAGGTGGTGCGGCATGCGCTGCTGCATCCCGGTGCTGTCGACCAGGGCGAGCGCGCGCACCCGCTGGGGGTGCCGCAGCGTGAAACCGGTCGCGATGCTGCCGCCCATCGACAGGCCGACCAGGGTGGCCTGCGGGATCCGCCAGGCGTCGAGCAGCCAGCGCAGGACCTCCTCGAAGGTGCGCTGGTTGCCTCGTCCGCGCCACTCGGTGCTGCCGCCCTGGCCGGGCAGGTCGGGGGCGTAGACGCGGTGGTCGGCGGCCAGAACGCCGATGGTGTTCCGCCAGCTCAGCAGGGCGTTGTCGGGTCCGCCGCCGTGCAGCAGGACGATCGGTGGTCCCTCGGTTCCCGCCTTGTAGTAGCGGACCTTGCCGGCCGGGAATTCGATCTGGTCGACCTCGACACCCTGGGGTGGGGCGGTCATCAGTGTTCTCCTCATTTCCGTGCTTCGTCGGTGCCCGTGTCCGGCAGACGCGTGGGAGGTCGGGCTCGTTTCGTGTCCACGGCCACACCCGAATGGATCTCGGGCCGATGCCCCGGTGTTACTCGCCAGGATGCTCCTAGATGGTGATCTGCTGCACCACCTGAAGGGGTCTCGGCGTGGCGTGCCAGGATGCGAGGAGTGAGCACCGTTTTTGACTGCAGCAGTCCGGACAAGCGCACGGCGGGATTGGCCGCCGCGGCGAACGCGGTCCGCGCCGGCGGGCTCGTCGTGCTGCCGACCGACACCGTCTACGGCATCGGCGCCGACGCCTTCGACGCCGAGGCCGTGCGTTCGCTCCTGGCGGCGAAGGGGCGGGGCCCGGACATGCCCGTTCCGGTCCTCGTGGGGTCCTGGTCCACTGTGGATGGGCTGGTGATGTCGGTTCCGGAGCAGGCCCGCGCGCTCATCGAGGCGTTCTGGCCGGGTGGGCTGTCCCTGGTGCTGCCGCAGGCACCGTCACTGAACTGGAACCTGGGCGAGACCCGGGGCACCGTGAACCTGCGGATGCCGCTGCACCCGGTCGCGCTGGACCTGCTGCGCGAGGTCGGCCCGATGGCCGTCTCCAGCGCCAACCACACTGGTCAGCCGCCCGCCACCAACGCCGAGGAAGCCGAGGCGCAGCTGGGCGACCGCGTGCAGGTGTACCTCGACGGCGGTCCTTCGGGGGAGGCGGTGGCCTCGACCATCGTCGATCTCACCCAGGGGACTCCTCGGGTGCTGCGCGACGGCGCTGTGAGCAGGGCGGAGTTGTCCGACGTGCTCGGTGTGGAGATCGAAGCGGACCGGTGAGAGGTCCCGGCACCGGGATCGATAGCGTTACAGCGGAAACAACGCGGACCAGTCGTCCCTGCCGGGGCGGGCGGCGGTCTCGCCGCTCGGGCGCGGTGCGCCGCGGCGACGCCGCCCGCCGGGTCCGCGATTCTCAAGCGATGAGGAGCGCCGGGTTTGATTACTCCGTCCTGGGGGCTGGACTTCGACTTCGCGCCTCTGCGCGGGTGAGCCACCGGTATGGACTACGCACCCTTCGCCCCGGTCGGACTGCCCGCTCGTGAGTACCTGCTGGTCATGCTCACGGCGGCGGTCACCACGTTCCTGCTGACCGGCCTGGTCCGGTTGCTGGCCATCCGGGTGGGCGCGGTCGCCTACCCGCGGGTCCGCGACGTGCACGTCAAGCCGATGCCGCGGATGGGCGGCGTGGCGATGTACGGCGGTGTGCTGGCCGCGACGTTCCTGGCCGCGAACCTGCCGGCGCTGTCGCGCGGCTTCGCCTACTCCAAGGATTCGCTGGCGGTGCTCATCGCCGGCGGGCTGATCGTGCTGGTGGGCGCGCTCGACGACCGGTTCGAGCTGGATTCGCTGACGAAGCTGGCCGGGCAGGTCACCGCGGCCGGGATCCTGGTGCTCTCCGGTGTGCAGTGGTTCGTGTTCTGGGTGCCGTGGGGCGGCACGGACGGGCACGTCGGGCAGTTGCTGGTGCTGGGCAGCAACCAGGGTCAGCTGCTGACGGTGCTGCTGGTCGTGGCCATGATCAACGCGATGAACTTCGTCGACGGTCTGGACGGGCTGGCCTCGGGCATCGGGTTGATCTCCGCGGCCGCGACGTTCGTGTTCTGCCTGAGCGTGCTGGACCGGCAGAACGGCGACGTCAACGCCTACCCGCCCGCGCTGATCGCGGCCGCCATCGCCGGCGCCTGCCTGGGCTTCCTGCCGCACAACTTCCAGCCCGCGAAGATCTTCATGGGCGATTCCGGGTCGATGCTGATCGGCCTGATGCTGGCGACGGCGAGCACCTCGGCCTCGGGCCGGATCATCTACACCGGGTCCGGGCCGGGCGACACGATCGCGCTGCTCTCGCCGCTGCTGGTGGTCGCGGCGGTGCTGTTCGTCCCGCTGCTGGACCTGATCATGGCGGTGGTGCGGCGGACGAAGGCCGGCAAGAGCCCGTTCCACGCCGACAAGATGCACCTGCACCACCGGTTGCTGGAGATCGGGCACTCGCAGCGCCGCGCGGTGCTGCTGATGTACCTGTGGGCGGGGGTGATCGCCTTCGGCGCGGTGTCGTTGACGCTGTTCAACACGTGGGTGGTCGGCTGGGTCGTGGCACTGACGGTGCTGCTGGCCGCTATCATCTCGTTGATTCCGCGCATGCGAACCCGAGCCGATCGAGAGTCCTGATGAGCGAAGCGTCCGAGCCCGCCACCGGCGAGCAGGCCGAGCCGGAGAACCCGCACGCCGAGGTCGTGCGCAGGTTGGCCACGGCGATGCTGCGCACCGCCGTGTGGCCGGGTGTGGCCACTGTGGTCCTCGGGGCGATCGTGGCGACGGTCCTGGTCGGGGTTCCCGGGTTGGTGGGAGCGCTCATCGGTGGCGTCGTGGCCTTCGGGTCCTCGCTGCTGACCATCTGGCTGATGCGGTTCTCCGGAGGGATGAACCCGCAATTTGTGATGGTCATCGCACTCGGTGGTTATGTCGGCAAGATGTTGGTGCTGTTGGTGGTGATGACGTTGCTGGGAGGCATCGACGTCATTCACCGGGAGGCGCTGGCTTTCACGATGCTGGCCACGGTCATGGTGTGGGCGGGGGCTGAAGTGGTGGCCTTCAAACGCACCAGGATCCCCACCATCATTCCGAGCAACTGAACCGTTCTCACGGCGCAATCCGAACCTGCGGACGGGTGCAATCGCAGGAGTAGTCGACCAGCATGTCGGTAGGCTACTTACCCGCTGGTAAGGTCTCGACCGAAAGCCTTCCCTGCACAGCGGGTTGAAGGGCACCAGAAGGTCGGCCTTCAGACACCACTAGGTGGGGAGGGCCCCTCCGCGTGCCGGATCGCGTATCAGGTACGTTAAGTGCAAAACGTGACGATTCCCCCGGAAGAGTGAAGTTCGGCCGGGAGAACCGGAAGGAGCCCAGTTGGGCGCGCTGATGCTGGCCGAAGGCGGAACATTCCAGCCGCCGGGCGCCGATAGCTTTTTCCTCCCGCCGATCGCCGGCGGAGTCACCAAGCCGATGGTTCTCGTCGTGGCTTCGGCGATCATCGTGGGCGCCTACTTCCTGATCGCCACCCGAAACCTGAAGCTGGTTCCGGGCAAGGGTCAGTTCGTGGCCGAGTTCGCCTACGAGTTCAGCCGGAACAAGATCGCCCGGGAGCAGATCGGCGCCAAGGACTTCCGTCCTTTCGTGCCGCTGATCTTCGCGCTGTTCACGTTCGTACTGGTGAACAACCTCTTCGGCATCATCCCGCTGATCCAGTTCCCCACGATGTCCAAGATCGGTTTCCCGATCGCGCTGGCCGCCGTGGTCTACGTGGTGTTCCACGGGGTGGGCTTCGCCCGGCACGGCTTCCTGGGCTACTTCAAGCACATCATGTTCCCGCCCGGGGTCCCGAAGCCGATCTACCTCCTGCTGGCGCCGATCGAGTTCCTGCAGAAGTTCGTCGCGCAGCCGGCCGCTCTGGCGGTCCGAGTGTTCGCCGCGATGTTCGCCGGCCACCTCATCCTGCTGGTGTTCACGCTCGGCGGTGAGTACCTGCTCCTCGAGGCGAGCGTGGCGTTCAAGCCCATCTCCGTGGTGGCATTCGCCTTCGCTATCGCCCTGACCTTTGTCGAAGCCCTGATTCAGGTGCTTCAGGCCTACATCTTCGCCCTGCTGGCCGCCAACTTCATCGGCGCAGCGCTGGCCGAAGGCCACTGAGGGCCTGACACAAATAAAAAACCGGGCGACGACAAAGACTTTCCGATCCGAAAAAGGACCTGTCGATCCGCCCAGATAAAGCGGACCGAGTGAAAGGTAGTGAAAGTGAGCAACATCGTTCTCGCGCAGGCCGCTGAGGCTGCGGGCAGCATCAACCCCGGTCTCGCCGCGATCGGCTACGGCCTCGGCGCCGTCGGCCCGGGCATCGGCGTTGGTCTGATCTGGGCCGCCGTCATCAACGGCACCGCCCGCCAGCCGGAGGCCCAGGGCCAGCTGCAGGGCATCGCCTGGATCTCCTTCGTTCTGGTCGAGGTGCTGGCGCTGATCGGTCTGGTCGTCTACTTCATCGCGTCGGCTGCCTGATCATCTGACGGCTCAACGCGTTGGGAGACGTTGTGGTGAAGACCCAGATGCTGCTCGCCGCTGAAGGCGAGCACAACCCGATCGTCCCGGAGCCCGCGGAGATCGTGGTCGGTCTCGTCGCGTTCGGGCTGCTGCTGTTCGTGCTCTGGAAGTTCGCGGTCCCGCGCTTCGAGAAGATCTACGCGGAGCGCAGCGAGCGGATCGAGGGCGGGATCGCGAAGGCCGAGGCCGCGCAGGCCGAGGCACAGCGGACCCTGGAGCAGTACAAGTCGCAGCTGGCCGAAGCTCGCGCCGAGGCCGCACGCATTCGCGACGACGCCCGTGCCGAGGGACAGCAGATCCTGGAGGAGATGCGGACTCAGGCTCAGACCGAGTCGGACCGCATCGTCAGCCAGGGTCAGTCCCAGCTGGCGCACCAGCGGGCTCAGATCGTCGCCGAACTGCGTTCCGACCTGGGACGTCAGGCGGTCGACCTGGCCAGCCGGGTGGTCGGCGAGTCCCTGGAGGACGAGGCGCGTCGTCGCGGCACCGTTGACCGGTTCCTCGACGAGCTGGACGCGACCTCGGCCCCGGCCGAGTCGGCCAAGCCCTGAACCTAGTGAAAGGCGCTGAGAGTTGAGCACCCTCGTGAACGCCGCGAGCCGTGAGGCAATGGCAGCGAGTCAGCTGCAGTTGCTGCAGGCCACTGACGGGGCTCAGGCTGCGGAGATCACCGGGCTCGCCGACGAGCTGTTCGGCGTGGCCGCTCTGCTGGGCCGCGAGTCCACGCTCCGGCGGGCGCTCGCCGACGCCTCCACCGACGCGCAGTCCAGGGAGAACCTGGCCCGCGGGTTGCTGGAGTCCAAGGTCGGCGCCCGGGCGCTGCCGGTGATCGTCGAAGCCGTCCGCGCACGCTGGTCCAGCCCGAGCGATCTGGTCGGCGGGCTCGAGCAGCTCGCCCGCACCGCGCTGCTGGTGCAGGCCGAGCGGGCAGGTCGCCTCGACGCGGTCGAGGACGAGCTGTTCCGGCTGGGCCGCATCATCGGCTCCGAAGTGGACCTGGAGCGCTTGCTGTCCGATCCCTCCGGGGACCCGGCCAGCAAGACCGCCGTGCTGGATCGGCTCATCGAGGGCAAGGTCGAACCGGTGACCCTCGAACTGGTCCGGCAGCTCGTGGCCCGGCCGCGTGGCCGGCGGGTCAGCGAGGGGCTGGAAGAGCTGGCCGAGCTGTCGGCGAAGCGCCGGGAACGCTCGGTGGCGCACATCCGTTCCGCGTTCCCGCTCAGTGCGGAACAGCAGGACCGGTTGTCGCGCACCCTGCAGCGGATCTACGCCCGTCCCATCGCTCTGCACCTGGAGATCGATCCCGGTGTCGAGGGCGGGCTGCTGATCAAGGTCGGTGACGAGGTCATCGACGGCAGCGTGACGGGACGCCTGCAGACGCTGCGGCGCGACCTGGCCGACTGATGCCGACACCGCGCCCCGGCTTGAAACCGAGCCGGGCGCGCGGTGCGCAACACCAACTCCCTTCCAAGAACTAACCGAGGGCAGGAACGAGACATGGCGGAGCTGACGATCTCGTCGGACGAGATCCGCAGTGCGATCGAGAATTACGTCTCCAGCTACTCCCCGGAGGTCAGCCGCGAGGAGGTCGGGGTCGTCACCGATACCGGTGACGGCATCGCCCATGTCGAGGGCCTGCCTTCGGTGATGACCGAGGAACTGCTGGAGTTCCCCGGCGGCATCTACGGTGTCGCGATGAACCTTGAGGCTCAGGAGATCGGCGCGGTCATCCTGGGTGAGTCCGAGAAGATCGAGGAAGGCCAGGAGGTCAAGCGGACCGGCAAGGTCCTGTCGACCCCCGTCGGCGACAACTTCCTCGGTCGCGTGGTGAACCCGCTGGGTGAGCCCATCGACGGACTCGGCGAGATCGTCGCCGAGGAGCAGCGCCCGCTGGAACTGCAGGCCGCCACGGTCGTGCAGCGCCAGGGCGTCGGCGAGCCGATGCAGACCGGCATCAAGGCCATCGACTCGATGACCCCGGTCGGCCGCGGACAGCGTCAGCTGATCATCGGTGACCGCAAGACCGGCAAGACCACGGTCGCGGTCGACACGATCATCAACCAGAAGCAGAACTGGGAGTCGGGCGACCCGACCAAGCAGGTCCGCTGCATCTACGTCGCGATCGGCCAGAAGGGCTCCACGATCGCCGGTGTGAAGCGGTCCCTCGAGGACGCCGGCGCGATGGACTACACGACCATCGTCGCGGCCCCGGCCTCCGACTCCCCGGGTCTGAAGTGGCTGGCCCCCTACACCGGTTCGGCCATCGGCCAGCACTGGATGTACCAGGGCAAGCACGTCCTGATCATCTTCGACGACCTCACCAAGCAGGCCGAGGCCTACCGCGCGCTCTCGCTGCTGCTGCGTCGTCCGCCGGGCCGCGAGGCCTACCCGGGTGACGTCTTCTACCTGCACTCGCGTCTGCTGGAGCGCTGCGCGAAGCTGTCGGACGAGCTGGGCGCCGGCTCGATGACGGGTCTGCCGATCATCGAGACCAAGGCCAACGACGTGTCGGCCTACATTCCGACCAACGTCATCTCGATCACCGACGGTCAGTGCTTCCTGCAGTCGGACATGTTCAACGCCGGTCAGCGCCCGGCCATCGACGTCGGCATCTCGGTGTCCCGTGTCGGTGGTTCCGCGCAGATCAAGGCGATGAAGAGCGTCACCGGTTCGCTGCGTCTGGACCTGGCCCAGTACCGCGAGCTGGAGGCCTTCTCGGCCTTCGCCTCCGACCTGGACGCCGCTTCCAAGGCCCAGCTGGACCGCGGTGCCCGCCTGATGGAGATCCTCAAGCAGGGTCAGGGCGAGCCGCTTCCGGTCGAGGAAGAGGTCGTGTCGCTCTACATCTCCACCAAGGGTCACCTCGACTCGGTGGCGATCGCCGACGTGCGCCGCTTCGAGAGCGAGTTCCTCGCTCACATGCGCCGCTCGCACGAGACCACGCTCAAGGACATCGTCGAGACCGGCAAGCTGTCGGCCGACGGCGAGAAGGTCATCGTGGACGCGATCGAGGAGTTCAAGAAGAGCTTCACCGGTTCGGCCGGTTCCGCCGCGCCGAGCGGCCCGGACGCCGAGGCTCTGGCCGCCGACGAGGTCGGGCAGGAGACCGTGAAGGTCGCCAAGCCCGCTCCGAAGGAGTGACCAGCTAAGCCATGGCCAACCTTCGGGAACTCCGGGATCGCATCCGGTCGGTGAAATCGACCCGGAAGATCACCAAGGCGCAGGAGCTGATCGCTACCTCGCGCATCACCAAGGCGCAGGCCAGGGTCGAGGCCTCGCGGCCGTACGCCGACGAGATCACCAACGTCCTGTCCGCGCTGGCTGACGTGAGCACGTTGGACCACCCTCTGCTGACCGAGCGCACCAACCCCAAGCGGGCCGGTGTGCTGGTCGTGACCAGTGACCGGGGTTTCTGCGGCGGGTACAACGCCAACGTCATCAAGGCCGCCGAGGAGCTGCAGTCGCTGCTCCGCGAGCAGGGCAAGCAGCCGGTGCTCTACGTCATCGGCCGCAAGGGCGAGTCGTACTACCGGTTCCGGCAGCGCGAGATCGAGGCGAGCTGGTCCGGGTTCAGCGACCGGCCCGACTACGCCGACGCCTCCGAGGTCGGCGAGACCCTGGTCAAGGCGTTCCTGGCGGGTGCCGACGACTACCTCGACGACGGTGGTCCGGACGGTAAGCTGGGTGTGGACGAGCTCCACCTGGTCAGCACCGACTTCGTGTCGATGCTCACCCAGAAGCCGACGGTCCGGCGGATCGCTCCGCTGGAGGTCGAGTACACCGACGAGCGCAAGCTCAAGCCCGTCTACGAGTTCGAGCCGGACGCCGAGACTCTGTTCTCCGCCCTGCTGCCCAAGTACATCAAGACCCGCCTGTTCGCGGGTCTGCTGGACTCGGCGGCGTCGGAGCACGCGGCTCGCCGGACGGCCATGAAGTCGGCGACGGACAATGCGGACGAGTTGATCCGCAACCTCAGCCGCGAGGCCAACCAGGCCCGCCAGGCCCAGATCACCCAGGAAATCAGCGAGATCGTCGGCGGTGTCGAGGCGCTCTCGTCCGCAGGAAGTGAGTGACATGACTGCTGCTACTGCCACCAGCACTGGCACGGGCCGCGTCGTCCGGGTGCTCGGCCCGGTCGTGGACGTCGAGTTCCCGCGTGACCAGGTGCCGGACCTGAACAACGCTCTGACCGCCGAGATCACGGCCGAGAGCATGGCCAAGACGCTGACGCTCGAGGTCGCCCAGCACCTGGGTGACAGCGTCGTGCGCACGGTCTCCATGCAGCCCACCCAGGGCCTCGTCCGCGGCGTGAACGTCGTGGACAGCGGCTCGGCGATCTCCGTCCCGGTCGGCGACAAGGTCAAGGGCCACGTGTGGAACGCGCTGGGCCACTGCCTGGACGAGCCGGGCTACGGCTCGGACGCCGAGCGCTGGGAGATCCACCGCAAGGCCCCGGCCTTCGACCAGCTCGAGGGCAAGACCGAGGTGCTGGAGACCGGCATCAAGGTGATCGACCTGCTCACCCCGTACGTGCAGGGTGGCAAGATCGGTCTGTTCGGTGGTGCCGGCGTCGGCAAGACCGTTCTGATCCAGGAGATGATCCGCCGAGTCGCCAAGAACTTCGGTGGTACCTCCGTGTTCGCCGGTGTCGGCGAGCGCACCCGTGAGGGCAACGACCTCTGGGTGGAGATGGACGAGTCCGGCGTTCTGGCCGACACCGCGCTGGTGTTCGGTCAGATGGACGAGCCGCCGGGCACCCGTATGCGCGTGGCGCTGTCCGCTCTGACGATGGCGGAGTACTTCCGCGACGTCCAGAACCAGGACGTGCTGCTGTTCATCGACAACATCTTCCGGTTCACCCAGGCCGGCCAGGAGGTGTCGACCCTGCTGGGCCGCATGCCTTCGGCCGTGGGTTACCAGCCGACGCTGGCCGACGAGATGGGTGAGCTGCAGGAGCGCATCACCTCCACGCGTGGTCGTTCGATCACCTCGATGCAGGCGATCTACGTGCCTGCGGACGACTACACCGACCCGGCCCCGGCGACGACCTTCGCCCACCTGGACGCGACGACGGAGCTTTCCCGTCCGATCTCCCAGATGGGCATCTACCCGGCGGTCGACCCGCTGACCTCCAGCTCCACCATTCTCGACCCGTCGGTCGTGGGTGAGGAGCACTACCGCGTGGCCCAGGAGGTCAAGCGGATCCTGCAGAAGTACAAGGAGCTGCAGGACATCATCGCCATCCTCGGTATGGACGAGCTGTCCGAAGAGGACAAGGTGACGGTGCAGCGGGCGCGTCGCATCCAGCGCTACCTGTCGCAGAACTTCTTCGTCGCGAAGCAGTTCACCGGCCAGGAGGGCTCCTTCGTCTCGGTGAAGGAGACCATCGAGGCCTTCGACAAGCTGTGCAAGGGCGACTTCGACCACTACCCGGAGCAGGCGTTCCTGTCCATCGGTGGTCTCGACGACCTCGAGCAGGCGTACAAGAAGCTCACCGAGCAGTGATCTGCCACCCCGCTTGCAAGCCTGGCGGGGCGTGGTGAAAACCGGCGAGCGGGGTCGGGGCCCGACGGGTCCCGACCCCCTTTGCCACTAGGCATTTTCAGCCCGGCCAGTCAAGATCGCCCTGGTGGCGTTGGCTAGACTGCGGGCACACACCCGACAAAGGAGACGCGCGTGGCCAACATGTCCGTCCAACTGGTCGCCGTCGAGCGCCTGCTGTGGTCCGGGGAGGCGACCGCGGTCGTCGCGCAGACCACCGAGGGAGAGATCGGCATCCTGCCGGGCCACGAACCGCTGCTCGGTCAGCTGGTCGAGGGTGGCGTCGTGCGCATCACCACCACCGACAAGGAGACCGTGACCGCTGCGGTCCACGGTGGCTTCCTGTCGGTGACCGGTGCCGGCGTGAGCGTGCTCGCGGAGTCCGCGGAGCTGGCGCAGGAGATCGACGTGGCGCAGGCTCGCAAGGACGTCAAGAGCGACGACGAGCTGGCCAGAACGCAGGCGACAGCCCGATTGCGAGCAGCGGGCCACACGGACTGATCGGGCCAGCATGGGTTCGCCGGTCGTGTTGCTCGTCGTAGCGTTCGCGCTGCTGCTGCTCGCCGCTCTTGCGGTGGGGCTGCTGGCCTGGCGACGAGTGCGCGAACTGCGGGTCGGAGGCATCGACGTGGCGTTGCGCGCCACCGATGGCAAAGGACGCGGCTGGCAGCTGGGTGTGGCGCACTACCGTGGCGAGGAATTCGCCTGGTACCGCATCCTGAGCCTTCGCTCCGGCCCGAACTGGGTGATCAACCGGCGAACCGTGGACATCGCCCAGCGACGTGAACCCTCGGTCGCGGAGGCGTACGCGATGCCGAGCGGCTCCACGGTCCTGGACCTCACCGGCCCGGACCTGGAGCTGGCGATGAACAGCGACGCGCTGACCGGCTTCCTGTCCTGGCTCGAATCGGCACCACCGGGACATTCGGTGCCGTGGGCGTCGTAGAACGCCCGACGAACAACAGCGGGGTCCGACCACGGGCCCCGCTTTTTCGTGCCCTGGGGGCGGAGCGTGGGAACCTTCCGGTCACTCCCAGCGCACGTGGTGGCAGGAAGGTTCCCACGCTCACGCCGACCCGAGTGGCTTCGGAGGGCTCGGGTTGCCGAGACTGGTCCTCGTGACCGAGGAGCTCACGATCGGGCCGGAACCCTTCACCAGCCCTGACGCCCAGTCTGCGTTGGCTCAGTACGTCGCTGAACTGGCGGAGCGTTTTCCGGACGGATTCGATTCGGGTAGGGGCGTGCCGCCTGCTGAGGACGATTTCACGCCGCCGAAGGGCGTGTTCCTGCTCGTGCGGTTCGCTGGTGAGGCGATGGGGTGCGGTGGGCTGCGGACGGGGCCCGACGGCACCGCTGAGATCAAGCGGATGTGGATCTCGCCCGCGTTGCGCGGCACGGGAGCCGGTCGCGCATTGCTGACCGGCTTGGAAGACCACGCGCGCCGCATGGGGTGCGCGCGGGTGCGGCTGGACACCGCGGCCGAGCTGGGCGAGGCCCGGGCCCTGTACGCCAAGGCCGGCTACGTCGAGATCCCCGCCTACAACGACAACCCCTACGCCACGCACTGGTTCGAGAAAATCCTTCGATGACCAGGGCCGCAGCCGTTTACGCTGCGGACGTGCGCATCGTGACCGTCGGCTACGCCCACCCCGATTCCCAGCGGCTCATCGAGGCCGTGCAGCAGGAGTACGTCGAGCGCTACGGGGAGGAGGACGTGACGCCGGTCGACCCGGCGGAGTTCTCCCGGCCCCGAGGCCTGTTCCTGCTGGGTTACCTGGGCGACGAGGCGGTGGCTTCCGGTGGGTGGCGGGCGCACGACACCGGTGAAGAGGGTTTCCGGGACGGCGACGCGGAGCTCAAGCGCATGTACGTCGTGCCCGCTCAGCGCGGCATTGGATGGTCCCGGCGGATGCTCGCCGAGCTGGAGTCCACCGCCGCGCTGGCCGGCTGCAAGCGGTTGGTGCTGGAGACCGGCACCAAGCAGCCCGAAGCCATCGGGCTCTACCTCTCATGCGGGTACGAACCGATCGAGAACTTCGGTGTTTACCGGTGCGACCCGGACAGCCGCTGCTACGGCAAGGAGCTCTAGGCGTTCCCGCCCGGCTTCCACAGCACGTCTCCGTCCGGGTTGGCGACCCTGGCCAGGATGAACAGCAGGTCTGAGAGCCGGTTGAGGTACTTGGCGGGCAATGCGGACGTGCGCTCGGGGTCGGCGTCCTGCAGCGCCCAAGCGGAGCGCTCGGCGCGGCGGGCCACGCAGCGGGCCTGGTGCAGCAGCGCGGCACCCGGAGTGCCGCCGGGCAGGATGAACGAGTTGAGCTTGCTCAGCCGGGCGTTGAAGTCGTCGCACCATCCTTCGAGCCGGTCGACGTAGGCCTGGGTGACCCGCAGCGGCGGGTACTCGGGGTTCTCCACGACGGGTGTGGACAGGTCGGCGCCGACGTCGAACAGATCGTTCTGCACGGCGCGCAGCACGGTCACGACGTCGTCGTCGAGTTCAGAGGTGGCCAGCGCCACGCCCAGCACGGAGTTCGTCTCGTCCACGTCGGCGTAGGCGACCAGGCGCGGATCGGTCTTGTGAACCTTCGAGTTGTCCGACAACCGCGTGGTGCCCGCGTCCCCGGCCCGCGTGTAGATCTTCGTCAGGTGGACTGCCATGCCCACAGCCTAGGCGTGCGCGCCGTCGGTGGAAGTTGGCAGGAAGGTTCCCTCGCACCACATGCACCGCCGCGGCACCGCAGGTGACAGGAAGGCTTCCCCCACGGCCACCCGGTGGGAGGAAGGTTCCCTCACGAGCTCGTGACCCGCCCCGATGCGCGATGAGCGGGGGCCGTAACCTCGATGCTCGTGAGTGAGCACTTCCGGGTACGCGGCGGAGCGCGCCTCGTCGGCGCGGTGGATGTGGTGGGGGCGAAGAACAGCGTCCTCAAGCTGATGGCCGCTGCGCTGCTTGCCGAAGGCACGACGACGATCGTGAACTGTCCCGAGATCTTGGACGTTCCGCTGATGGCCGACGTGCTGCGCAGCCTGGGCTGCGAGGTGACGATCGACGGCGGCACGGCGCGCATCACCACGCCCTCCTCGATCAGCCACGAGGCGATCTCGCCGTCGATGGGGAAGCTGCGCGCCTCGGTGTGCGTGCTGGGTCCGCTGGTGGCGCGCTGCCGCCGTGCGGTGGTGACCCTTCCCGGTGGTGACGCGATCGGTTCCCGCCCGCTGGACATGCACCAGAACGGGCTGCGCAAGCTGGGCGCGACCAGCCACATCGAGCACGGCGCGGTGGTCGCCGAGGCCGAGAACCTGCAGGGCGCGCAGATCTGGCTGGACTTCCCGAGCGTGGGGGCCACCGAGAACATCCTGATGGCCGCGGTGCTGGCCGAGGGAACCACGGTCATCGACAACGCCGCGCGCGAACCGGAGATCGTCGACCTCTGCGTGATGCTCCAGCAGATGGGCGCCAAGATCGAGGGCGCGGGCACCTCCACCTTGACCGTGCACGGCGTCACCTCGCTGAAAGCGGTGGAGCACCGCGTGATCGGCGACCGGATCGTCGGCGCGACCTGGGCGTTCGCCGCCGCCGCCACTCGTGGCGACATCACGGTCAACGGGGTCGACCCGCAGCACACCAACCTGATGCTGGAGAAGCTGCGCAGCGCGGGCGCGGAGGTGACCACCGGTGAGGAGAGCTTCCGGGTGGTCATGCCGGAGCGCCCGAAGGCCGTCGACTACGTGACCTTGCCCTTCCCGGGCTTCCCGACGGACCTCCAGCCGATGGCGCTGGCCTTGTCGGCCGTCGCCGACGGCACCTCGATGATCACCGAGAACCTGTTCGAGTCGCGGTTCCGGTTCATCGAGGAACTGGTGCGGATGGGCGCGGACGCGCGCACCGACGGCCATCACGCGGTGGTGCGCGGCATGGAGCGGTTGTCCAGCGCGCCGGTGTGGGCGACCGACATCCGCGCCGGCGTGGGCCTGGTGCTGGCGGGGTTGTGCGCGGACGGCGACACCGAGGTGTGGGACGTCTTCCACATCGACCGCGGATACCCGAACTTCGTGGAGAACCTCCGCGGGCTGGGCGCCGACATCGAGCGCGTCGCGGACTGACCTTCGTCAGCTGTGGCCGGTTCTCCCGCTTCGTCCGGGGGCATCGGCCACAGGTGTTCGCAGGCCCCAGGAGTGTCGGCGATCATGATCATCGGTACCGGTCCGGGTGGCTAGAGTCCTCCGCGGACCAGGTGAGAATCCGGAAAGGGAACCGATGAGCACCACCACGCGGGTCGGCCGCATCATGACCTTCACCGCGAAACCCGGTCGGGGCGACGAACTCGCCACGATCATGATGCAGGTGGCCGAGGGCTTGCGCGGATCGCTGGGTTGCCAGCTCTACCTGGTCAGCCGTGACGTGGAAGCTCCCGACACGGTGCGCGTCGTCGAGGCGTGGACGGATTTCGCCAGCGCGGACGCGGCGCTGGCCACCACCGTGGCCACGCGACCCGACATCGACCTCAACGACGTGCTGGGCATGCTCGCCGAACCGCCGGAGCAGATCGACCTGAACGCGCTCGGCGGCGTCGGCCTGTGAGTCAGCCGCCGCGGCGTTCGCGCAGCAGGAGCAGGGCGTAGGCGGCGATGGACTGGGCGTCGGTGACCTCGCCGGCGGCGATCATCTTCTCGAACTCGGTTCGGCTGAACCACGCGGTGCGCATGTCCTGCTCCTCGTGCTCGCGTTCGTGCGCGCCTTCGGTGAGCCCGGTCGCGAGGAACACCCGGCCGCGCTGGCTGGACATGCCGGGCGCGACGTCGAGCAGCCCCAGGTCCAGCATGTTCGCCGCGCGCAGGCCTGTCTCCTCGCGCAGCTCGCGGGCCGCGAGCTCACCGGCCTCGACATCCGCCCGGTCGGGTGCGGTGCCCTGCGGGAACTCCCAGCGGCGCATGCCCAGCGGGTAGCGGAACTGCTCGACGAGGTGCAGCCGATCACCGTCGAGGGGGATGACCAGGGCGTAGTTCGGTTTGTCGATGACCCCGTAGATCCCGGCGGTTCCGTCGTTGCGCCGGACCCCGTCCTCGCGCACCGCCATCCACGGATTCGCGTACACCTCGCGGCTGCTGGTCTGCTCCATGCGCTCCATCCTGCCGCCCTCGGGCGCGGGAGTGTGGGCATGGGAACCTTCCTGCCACGCCATCCCTGCGCAGCGCCTGGTGAGGGCTTCGGTGGGTGAAAGGTTCCCCTACTCCGCCGCGCGGTTGAGCTGCGACTTCCGGCGGCCGTAGCCGAAGTACACGATGAGCCCGATGGCCGTCCAAATTGCGAAGGTCAGCCAGGTGACCGCGTCCAGGCCGGTGATCAGGTAAGCGCACAGCGCGAGGCCGAGCAGCGGGACGAACGGCATCAGCGGGGTGCGGAAGCTGCGCGGGAGTTCGGGGCGGGTTCGCCGCAGCACCACGACGCCGATGTTGACCAGGCCGAACGCGACCAGGGTGCCGATGCTGGTGGCTTCGGCGAGCTGGTTGAGCGGTACGACGGCCGCCAGCAGTGCCACGAGGATTCCCACCAGCGCGGTGTTGCGGGCCGGAACCGAGCGGCGGTTGACCCGCGAGAGCATCCGCGGGACGAGACCGTCGCGCGACATGGCCACCAGGATCCGGGTCTGCCCGTAGAGCACGGTGAGCACGACCGAGGCGATGGCGATGACCGCTCCCAGCGCGAGCACGACCGCGGGCCAGCCCTGGCCGGTGACGGTGCGCAGCGCGGTGGCCAGCGATGCGTCGGATTCACCCAGCGCCCCGGCTCCGACCGCTGCGACGGCGGCGAAGGCCACCAGCACGTAGATCGCGGTGACGATGATCAGCGACAGGATGATGGCCCTCGGCAGGTCGCGCTTGGGGTTGCGCGCTTCCTCACCTGCGGTGGAGGCGGCGTCGAAGCCGATGAAGGAGAAAAACACCGCGGAGGCGCCGACGGAGATGCCGGCGATCCCGGCGGGGGCGAAGGGGGTCAGGTTCCCGGAGTCGAACGCGGTGAAGGCCACCGCCACGAAGAACACGAGCACGGCGATCTTGAGCACCGTGGTGACGGTCGTGGCCCACGCGCTCTCGCGCACGCCCAGCAGCAGCACGCCGGTGGCCAGCAGCACGACGACGGCCGCGGGCACGTTGACGACGCCGCCCTCACCCGGCGGTGCGGCGAGTGCCTCGGGGATGGTCACGCCGATGGTGCCCTGCAGGAACTCGTTGAGGTAGCCGCCCCAGCCGACCGCGACGGCGGCGACCGACACCCCGTACTCCAGCAGCAGGCACCAGCCGCAGATCCAGGCGATGATCTCGCCGAGGGTCGCGTAGGTGTAGGAGTAGGCGGATCCGGACACGGGGACGCTGCCCGCCAGTTCGGCGTAGGACAGCGCCGAGCACAGCGCGGCCAGCCCTGCCAGCACGAACGAGACCACGACAGCCGGACCGGCGGCCGGCGCGGCCTCGGCGAGGACCACGAAGATGCCGGTTCCCAGCGTCGCGCCTACGGACAGGGCCACCAGCTGCACCAGGCCCAGGGTGCGGTTCAGCTCGCTGTGCGAGCCCTCGGTGGTGAGTCGTTCGGCGGGTTTGACGCGGAGCAGGCTGCGGGCGAAAGACACGAGCGGTAACGGTAACTCCGGTGGTGGGAAGGGGTGTGGCGCGGGTCCTGACCGGGCGCGGGTCGTTGATCACCCGTGGGGGTGCTCGACATCGATGGCCACGCCCGTACTCTGTGCCGGGTGCGACTTGTGATTGCCCGCTGCCAGGTGGACTACGTCGGTCGTCTCACCGCGCACCTGCCTATGGCGCAGCGACTGCTGCTGGTGAAGGCCGACGGTTCGGTGTCGGTGCACTCCGACGACCGCGCGTACAAGCCGTTGAACTGGATGAGCCCGCCGTGCTGGCTCATCGAGGACCCCGACGTGTGGACGGTGCAGAACAAGGCCGGCGAGAAGCTGGTGATCACGGTCGACGAGGTGCTGCACGACTCCAAGCACGAGCTGGGTGTCGAGCCCGGGTTGGTCAAGGACGGCGTCGAGGCGCACCTGCAGGAGTTGCTCGCTGAGCACGTGACGACTCTGGGCGAGGGCTGGTCGCTGGTTCGCCGCGAGTTCCCGACGGCGATCGGGCCGGTTGACCTGATGTGCCGGGACGACGGCGGGAAGAGCGTCGCGGTCGAGATCAAGCGTCGCGGTGAGATCGATGGCGTTGAGCAGCTGACCCGCTACCTGGAGCTGCTCAACCGCGATCCGCTGCTCGCCCCGGTCACGGGCGTGTTCGCGGCCCAGCAGATCAAGCCGCAGGCGCGGACGCTGGCCGAGGACCGGGGGATCCGCTGCGTGGTCCTGGACTACGACAAGCTGCGCGGCATCGAGCCCGACGAGTACCGCCTGTTCTGAGGCAGGTCGCCGGGGTGGCAGGAAGGTTCCCCGGCTCCGAGGGCCCGCGTGCGGTGTTGCCCGTCTTCACGCTTGCGGACCGCTGAATCCGCAGTGGATGAATCCGGCTGCTCGTGAACCGCGAGTGATGGCCGAAGAATGTTCGGCATTGCGTGACCCATTCGGAGCATCACCGGCTGGCGCCGACCAATCCGTCGATCTTGATCGGAATGGGATCGGGGTCGGGCGATGGCAGGAATGTTCCCATCATTGCCATTCCCCCCATCGCGAACTGTCGGCGGTGAGTTCCGCGTCCGGTGGCGGGGCGCTTTCGGCTGCGGGAGTGGCAGAAAGGTTCCCCTGCTCGCGCGCGATGGGTCAGCGGTGTGCGTGACCGTTGCAGTCGCAGGGCTGCAGGCGGGGAGTGGACAGCGGCGCGAGCATCGCTGCCAGCTGGTGGAGCAGTCCTTCGGGTCGGCGGTCCGCTGACGCCGCGTCGACGTCGGGGCGGGATTCGGCGATCGGGTCTTCCGCGAGTCCGGCGCTGATCGCCAGGTCGATCCGGGCGTTCACGGTTCCTCCCCGCAGCGTCGTGAATGCATTGTGTGACCATACCGTCACGGTGCGTCGAAATAGGCGGGAAAACGCGTATATCACTCGCTTGGACCCGCTCGATCACGGGGTGCGCACGCGTACGACCGGAAAGTCCCCTGCGTGGCGCCAGTCGGCGCAAGTTCCGTGATCGATTTAGTGTCTTCTCCAACGAATTGATATCGGCTTACGGCTGCCGCCTCATCTGTGCGGTACTGTCCGACCGCTATCGCGAATGTGGTGGTTCTCGTTTGACTTTGTTGGGTCTGTGGGAGGTGGGGCGGCAGTGCTGCTAGCCCAAGGTCAGCTACTCGACGCGAACGGCGTCGACTACGCGTTGTTGGGGCTGTATTTCGCGTTCGTACTGGGGATCGGCTGGCTGGCGAGGCGGGCCGTTTCAACCAGTCTGGACTTCTTCCTCTCCGGGCGCGCTCTGCCCGCATGGGTGACGGGTCTGGCGTTCATCTCGGCGAACCTCGGCGCGATCGAAATCATCGGGATGTCGGCCAACGGTGCCGAATACGGCATGCCGACGATGCACTACTTCTGGATCGGTGCGGTCCCGGCCATGCTGTTCCTCGGCGTGGTCATGATGCCGTTCTACTACGGCTCCAAGGTCCGAAGCGTTCCCGAATTCATGCTCCGCCGATTCGGCAAGGCCGCGCACCTGGTCAACGGCATCTCCTTCGCCCTCGCCCAGGTGCTCATCGCCGGTGTGAACCTGTACCTGCTGGCCAGCATCGTCAACGCGCTGCTGGGCTGGCCGCTGTGGGTCTCGGTGCTCGTCGCCGCGCTGATCGTGCTCTCCTACACCGCGCTGGGCGGCCTGTCCGCCGCCATCTACAACGAGGTGCTGCAGTTCTTCGTGATCGTCGCGGCACTCCTGCCGCTGACCATCGTCGGTCTGGTCAAGGTCGGCGGTGTGCAGGGCCTGGTCGACAAGGTCACCGCGAGCAAGGGCGGCGCCGAGCAGCTGACCGCCTGGCCGGGCGCTGAGCTGACCGGCTTCAGCAACCCCATCCTCAGCGTCATCGGCATGGTCTTCGGCCTCGGCTTCGTGCTGTCCTTCGGTTACTGGACCACCAACTTCGTCGAGGTCCAGCGCGCGATGGCGTCCAAGTCGATGTCGGCCGCGCAGCGGACGCCGATCATCGGTGCCTTCCCGAAGATGTTCATCCCGTTCATCGTGATCATCCCCGGCATGATCGCCGCGGTGATCATCCCGGAGATGACCAACTACAAGCTCACCGAGACGGGTCCGTACGACTACAACGACGCGATCCTGCTGATGATGCGAGACCTGCTGCCCAACGGCATCCTCGGCATCGCGCTGGCTGGTCTGCTCGCGTCCTTCATGGCCGGTATGGCCGCCAACCTGTCGTCGTTCAACACGGTGTTCACCTACGACATCTGGCAGGCGTACGTCGTCAAGGACAAGCCGGACAACTACTACCTGCAGATGGGCCGCTGGGTCACCGTCGGCGCCACCCTCGCGGCCGTGGGCACGGCGTTCATCGCCTCCGGTTACGAGAACCTGATGGACTACCTCCAGCAGCTGTTCTCGTTCTTCAACGCACCGCTGTTCGCGACGTTCATCCTGGGCATGTTCTGGAAGCGGATGACCGCGCACGCCGGCTGGTCCGGTCTGGTGCTGGGCACGGCCTCGGCCATCACGGTCTACGCTCTGTCCGAGACCGGGGTGCTGGACCTGCCTGGTCAGGGCGCGAGCTTCGTCGGTGCCGGTGTTGCGTTCGTCGTCGACGTGGTCGTCAGCGTCGTCGTCTCGCTGGCCACCAAGCCCAAGACCGATGAGCAGCTGGTCGGTCTGGTCTGGGGCCTGACGCCGAAGGAGGACCTGAAGGCGTCCACCACCGGTGAGGACGCCGGCTGGTACCGGCGTCCGGGCCTGCTGGCCGGTATCGCGCTGATCCTGATCATCGCCCTCAACATCATCTTCGGCTGAGCCAGGACTGGGAGGAAATCTCATGGCTAGTGGAGGTTCGGGGCACAGCGCTGGTGCCTTCGACATTCGCACGGTGATCGCGTTGCTGTTCGGCATCTACGGAGTCGTGCTCGTCGTGCTCGGCTTCATCCAGCCGCAGGCCGAGATCGACAAGGCCGCAGGGCTCAACATCAACTTGTGGGCCGGCCTCGGCATGGTGGTGTTCGCGGCGGTGTTCGTCCTGTGGGCTCGCCTGCGTCCGATCACGGTTCCCGACGACGTCGAAGGCGGCACCGCCGCCGAATGACGTGAGCTGAATTCGACCGGGACGGCGTCCGCACTTCACGGTGCGGGCGCCGTTTCGCATTTCGATACCGATTCTGCCGTTCCGGTCCCGATTCCAAGATCGTCTGACTACCGTGTCGGCAACGCGCGGCTGTCAAGTGGACCAGCGCGCAACGGTGCGTGTCCAGCACATGAGTCGGGCGGTACAGGACGGTTCTTTCCCGACTCGGTATTTCGTAGGCTGCACGTTGACAATGAACGTCGTAATGGTGGGAGGCCGGCAATGACCCAGACCGCCCGTGGGAACGTCGAAGAGATCGCCAGCGCGCGGTTCGAGACGTTCCAGTCGATCGACCCGCGCACCGGTGAGGTGGTGGGCGAGCATCCGATCCACGATGCGGAGGCGGTCGAGAACGAGGTCGCGGCGGCACGCGAGGCGCAGTCGGCGTGGGACGAGCTCGGCTTCTCCGGTCGTGGGCAGCATCTCGATCGCTGGCGGAAACTGCTGGTCAAACGCCTGGACGAGCTCGCGGGCGTGGTATGCGCGGAGACCGGCAAGCCGCTCGAGGACGCCAAGCTCGAACTCGTCCTGGTCATCGACCACCTCGCCTGGGCCACCTCCAACGCCGAGAAGGTCCTCAAGCGGCGCAAGGTCTCGCCCGGCGTGCTGATGTCCAACCAGACCGCCACGGTCGAATACATCCCCTACGGCGTCGTCGGTGTCATCGGCCCCTGGAACTACCCGGCCTTCACGCCGATGGGCTCGATCGCCTACGCGCTCGCCGCGGGCAACGCCGTGGTGTTCAAACCCAGCGAACTCACCCCCGGAGTGGGGGAGTGGCTGGTCAAGACCTTCGCCGAGGCCGTGCCGGAACACCCGGTGTTCCGCCTCGTGACCGGCTTCGGGCAGACCGGCGCCGCGCTGTGCCAAGCCGGTGTGAACAAGGTGGCCTTCACCGGATCCACCGCCACCGGCAAGCGCGTGATGGCCTCCTGCGCCGAGAACCTGATCCCGGTGCTGGTCGAGTGCGGAGGCAAGGACGCCTTGATCGTCGACTCCGACGCGGACCTGGCCGCAGCCGCCGACGCCGCCGTGTGGGGCGCGATGTCCAACGCCGGCCAGACCTGCATCGGCGTCGAGCGCGTCTACGTCCACGACGCCGTGGCCGACAGGTTCCTGAAGATGGTCAGCGACCGCGCCGCCAAGCTGCGCCCGGGCGGCGAGCCGGGTGCCGACTTCGGCCCCATCACGATGGCCTCGCAGGTCAACATCATCCGCGACCACATCGACGACGCGATCAAGCGCGGCGGTCGCGCGGTGGTCGGTGGACGCGACTCGGTGCGCCCACCGTTCGTCGAGCCCGTGGTGATCGCCGACGTCCCCGAGGACTCGGCCGCCATCACCGAGGAGACCTTCGGCCCGACCCTGGTCGTGCAGCGCGTGCGCGACGTGGACGAGGCCGTCGCCCACGCCAACGCCACCAAGTACGGCCTCGGCGCCACCGTGTTCTCCCGCGCCCGAGGCGTGGAACTGGCCCGTCGGCTGCGCAGCGGCATGGTCGCGGTCAACTCGGTGATCGCCTTCGCCGGCGTGCCCGCCCTGCCCTTCGGCGGTGTCGGCGACTCGGGCTTCGGCCGGATCCACGGCGCCGACGGCCTGCGCGAGTTCGCCCGCCCGCAGTCGGTGACCCGCACCAAGTTCAAGATCCCGCTCAACCCGATGAGCTTCGCCCGCCCCAAGGGCACCGTGGGCACGGTCGTCAAGCTCATCAAGGTGATGCGCGGCCGCTGATCTGATCCAGTCCACCACGGTCGGTGTTTTGGCTTGCGCCCGTGGTGGCAGGAAGGTTCCCTTGCTCGCATCCCCCGGTGTTCGCCAGGGGGATGCGCGCGGGCGCACGTCCCGGGCAGAGTTGACCGCGCACGGTTGATCGCGTCGAGCCTCGGTGGCTTCGGCGGCGGGAGCGCAAGCGAGGAGGCCAACGGGTGAAGAAGATCATCAACGAGCCGGCGGACGTGGTCGCCGAAGCGTTGCGGGGTGTGGCCGCGGCCCACCCGGAATTGCTTCGGGTGCAGACCGATCCGGCGGTGATCGTCCGCGCTGACGCACCGGTGACCGGCAAGGTCGCGGTCGTCTCCGGTGGTGGGTCCGGCCACGAGCCGCTGCACGGCGGTTTCGTCGGCTCGGGAATGCTCGCCGCGGCCGTTCCGGGCGCGGTGTTCACCTCGCCCACTCCGGACGCGGTGCAGGCGGCCATCACGGCCACCCACGGTGGAGCCGGGGCGCTGCTGGTGGTCAAGAACTACACCGGCGACGTGCTCAACTTCGAGACCGCGGCCGAGCTCGCGGCCGTGGAGGACGTCGACGTGCGCAGCGTGATCGTCGACGACGACGTCGCGGTCAAGGACTCCACGCACACAGCAGGCCGTCGCGGGGTCGGCGGAACCCTGATGGTGGAGAAGATCGTCGGTGCCGCCGCCGAGCGCGGAGCGAGCCTCGACGAGTGCGAGACGCTCGCCCGCAAGGTCGTCTCCCAGGTGCGTTCGATGGGCATGGCGCTGACCGCACCCACCGTTCCGCACGCCGGGCAGCCCAGCTTCGAACTGGCGCCCGACGAGATGGAGATCGGCATCGGCATCCACGGCGAGCCCGGCCGCGCCCGCGTGCCGATGGGCACCGCCGACGAGATCGTGGCGCAGCTGCTCGACCCGATCCTGGAAGACCTGCCCTTCGCCGAAGGCGACGACGTCCTGCTGTTCACCAACTCGATGGGCGGCACCCCGCAGCTGGAGCTCTACCTGGCGCACGGCGTCGCCGAGCGGCTGCTGGCCGAACGCGGCATCACCGTCCGCCGACGCCTCGTGGGGCCGTACGTGACGAGCTTGGAGATGCAGGGCATGAGCTTGACGCTGCTGAAACTGGACGACGAGCTCACCGAGCTCTGGGACGCGCCGGTGCACACCGCCGCGCTGCACTGGTGAGGAGGAGTCCCGGAATGGGTTGCACTGCACAGGACATCATCGCCGCGCTCAGGGCGGGCGCCGCCGTGGTCGCCGAGCACCGCGACGAGCTGATCCAGCTGGACAGGGAGATCGGCGACGCCGACCACGGCGAGAACATGGACCGGGGATTCCGCGCCGTCATCGCGAAGATCGACACCTCGGAGCCCGAAACCCCGGCAGCCGCGCTGAAACTCGCCGCGACGGTGCTCATCTCCACGGTCGGTGGAGCATCCGGTCCCCTCTACGGCACGGCGTTCCTGCGCGCGGCGTCCGCGGTCGGCGACGAGGCGGAACTCGACGCGAGCGCCGTCGCGAAGGCCCTGCAGGCGGGAATGGAAGGTGTCGTCGCGCGCGGGCGCGCCGAGGTCGGCGACAAGACGATGATCGACGCCCTCTCGCCCGCGGTCGACGCGGCCAAGAGCACCGCCGAATCCGGCGCCGACAGCGCCAAGGTGCTGGCCGCGGCCGCCGAAGCCGCGCACCAGGGCGCGCAGGCGACCGAACCGCTCGTGGCCCGCAAGGGCCGCGCGTCGTACCTGGGTGAGCGCAGCGCCGGACACATCGACCCGGGGGCGCGTTCCACCGCGCTGCTGTTGACCGCATTCGCCGAAGCCGCAGGAGCCCGAGCATGAGCGTCGGACTGGTCATCGTTTCGCACAGCTCCGGCCTGGCCGAGGGCGTCGTCGAGCTCGCCGGGCAGATGGCGCCCGAGGTGCGCATCGTCGCGGCAGGTGGCCTGCCCGACGGTGCGATCGGCACCGACTTCGAGAAGGTCTCGGCCGCGCTGTCGGACGCCGACTCCGGTGCGGGTGCGGTGGTGCTGTTCGACCTGGGCAGCGCGCAGATGGTCGCCGATCTCGCGGTGGAAACCCTCGGAGATCCCGACAGCGCTCTGGTCGTCGACGCCCCGCTCGTCGAGGGAGCCGTGGCCGCAGCCGTTTCGGCGCAAGGCGGCAACGACATGAAAACCGTGGCGCGAGCGGCTGAAAGCGCCCGCGGCAGCGCCGAAGCTCCAGCGGCTGAACCCGCCGGTGCTGCACCGGACTCCACCGACCAGGTCACCAGGGAGCTGGAACTGACCAACGACGTCGGTCTGCACGCCCGCCCCGCCGCACTGCTGTCGCGCAGCCTCACCGGCCTGCAGGCAACGGTCAAGGTCGCCTTGGGCGACAAGCAGGCCGACGCGTTCAGCGTCCTCGGCCTCATGGGCCTGGGTGCGCGCAAGGGCGACCGGATCACCCTGCTGGCCAACGGCCCCGACGCCGTCCAGGCCGTCGAGCGCATCATCGACCTCGCCAACCGCGACTTCGACGAATAGCCACCGACCTGCGGAGGGCAACCTTCCTGCCACGCTGGTGACAGGAAGGTTCCCCTCCACGCAGGATCGGACGGTGTCGATGACTGCGTTCCAAGGTCATCGGGGGCTAGGCTGAGTCGATGTCGCCGCGTCGCCACCGAGGCATGCTGCTGCTCTTCGCGTGCTGGGTGCTGCTCGCCGGGTGCACAGCGCAGAACCCCGCTCCGACCGGCGGATCCCAGCCGGCCGACACGAGCGCGCGCACGGTCCTCGGCGACCTCCGCACACTCGACCCGTGCACGCTGACCGATCCCGCCGCCTTGCAGCGGTACGGCGCGGTGTCGGACGCCGGAACGGTGTCGCTGGACTACTGCCTGCTGCACCTCAAGCCCGACGACCACACGCTCATCCAGCTCGCTGTCGGCGAACTGGTCGGCCCCGACGCCCTCGAGCCGGGGGACCCGGTCGTGCAGCACGGGTCGCTGCGCATCTCCCAGAGCGCGCCCGCCCCCGGGCACTGCACCCGTCGCGTTCAGTTCGGTGACGGCGTCTCACTGCAGGTCAGCGCCGACCTGCTCAACGGTGATCCCGCCGCCGGGCTGTGCGGCATCGCCGACACCGGAGCGAAGGCCGCCGCCGACGCGGTTCAGCAGGGGCGCGCAGGGCACCGCGACTACCAGCCGAACTCCTTGGCGCTGCTCGACCCGTGCACCGTGCTGGACACCGCGGCGGTGAACGAGGTCCCCGGTCTGGAGGAGGCACGGCCCCGCCCCGGCATCGCCGGGCACCAGTGCTCTTGGGGAGAGCCCTCGGCGGATGCCCCGCGCGTGCAGTTGCAGCACACCGCGGGTGAACCACCCCGGCTCCTGCACGGTGCCGCAGTGGAGGAGCCGGTGGACGGGCGTCGCACCGTGCTCAGCGTCGTCGGTGGTGATCCGCAGGTTCCCCTGTGCTCGGCGGAGACCGCGCACATCCCCTTCGGAGCCGTGGCCGGTCAGGTCGAGGTCGCCCAACTCGTCGTCGCGCTGCCCGGCATGACGGGTACCGACGCGTGCGACTACGCCCGAGGACTGGCCCGGTTGGCGTGGCCGAGCCTGCCGCCTGCGAATCCGTGAGCACCGAACCCGTTACCGTTGTTCCGTGCCTCGACGCAACCGACAGCAGCGCCAGAAGGGGCTCCGCGCGGACACCAGTCACCGCGGAGCCGGCACCGCCTACGGGGCATCCCGCGTCGAGCCGGGCCCGGACGGCGACTGGATGGTCCGCACCGTTCCCGCTGCTCAGGCCACCAAGGTCTACCGCTGCCCGGGGTGCGACCACGAGATCCAGACCGGCATCGCGCACGTAGTCGCCTGGCCCGAAGCGGAGCTCGGCGGTGTCGACGAGCGCAGGCACTGGCACACCGGCTGCTGGAAGGCACGCGGCCGTCGCGGCCCCACCCGCCGCTGGTCGTAGCGCGCGCCACTGCTGCGCACGTCACCACGAGCAGGCCACCCCTTCGTGGCAGGATCGGGTTCGATGAGCACCGAGATCCGCGCCAACACGATGCTGCCCGCCCGCCGGGAGCAGATCACCCTGCACACCGCTGACGGGCTGGAACTGATCGGGGAGCTGGCGCTGCCCGAGTCGGGTCAGCCGCGGGCGACGTTGATCTGCCTGCACCCGCTGCCCACGCACGGCGGCATGATGGATTCGCACATCTACCGCAAGGCCGCGTTCCGGTTGCCGGCCCTGGCCGACATCGCGGTGCTGCGCTTCAACACCCGGGGCACCGCCAGCGAGGCGGGACGCAGCCAGGGCAGCTTCGACAACGGCGACTCCGAGCGCTTCGACGTCGCCGCGGCGCTCGAATACGCCGAGTTCAACGACCTGCCCGACGTGTGGCTGGTCGGCTGGTCCTTCGGCACCGACCTGACGTTGGTGCACGGACTCGACCCGTTGGTGGAGGGAGCGGTGCTGATCTCCCCGCCGCTGCGCTGGAGCACCGAGGACGACCTGCGCGCGTGGGGTGATTCGGGCAAACCCGTGCACGCCCTGATCCCCGAGTTCGACGACTACCTGCGCCCGCAGGAGGCCCGCGAGCGCTTCGCGCTCATCCCGCAGGCGAAGGTGACCGGCTTCGACGACACCAAGCACCTGTGGGTAGGCACGGCCGAGGCGGCGCTGGACGCCATCGTGGGGACCATCGCCCCCGACGTCGCGACGCCGCTTCCCCGCACCTGGGACGGCCCGTCGGAAACCCGGCAGGTCACCATCGTCAACTCGTGACCCCGGCCGGTGGGTGACAGGAAGGTTCCCACGCTCACATCAGGGGAGCCCTCGAGCGGTACAGCACCTCCGGAACGCCTTCGTGGACGCGTTCCAGCACCCGCTCGAAGCCGAGCTTCTCGGCGACCCGGACCGCCGGAGCGTTGTGCCCCGCGGTGGCGATGACGACGGGATGTTCGGGGCGGTTGCGGTGCGCCCACCGCATAGCGGCGTGCCCCATCTCCGAGGCGTAGCCGTGGCCCCACGCTGCCGGGAGGAAGCGGAAGTACAGGTTGAGGACGTTCTCGCCCTCGTCGACGGTGTGCCGGAGGCCGCCGAACCCCAGCACCGCGCCGGTGCCGGGGGCCAGAACCGTCCAGTAGCCGACGCCGCGGGTGTCCCAGTCGAGTTGGAAGCGCTCCAGCAGCCGCAGCGATTCGTCGCGGTCACGTCGGCCGAATCCGGAGAGCGCGTGCGTCTCCGCGCTGGTGTGCACCTCGACGAAGGCTTCGGTGTCGGCGGGTAGCGGGCGACGCAGCAGCAGTCGCCGGGTTCGGATCTCCGAAGGGTCGGACACCCCACGCACACTATCGGGGGCCGCAGGCGTCCGGCAGCCGAATTTCCAGGTTGGCGTGCGCCGGTGGTGGCAGGAGGGTTCCCATGCTCGCGCCCGGCCTGTTGCGTGCTGCGGGCGGGGCGGGTCCGGCAGGATGGTTCCCGTGCACTACATCGAATCCGGAGCAGGAACGCCTCTCGTGCTGCTGCACGCCTTCCCGGTGGATGCGCGCATGTGGAATCCGCTGCGCAGCCGGTTGGAGGAGCAGGCCCGGGTCATCACGCCCGACCAGCGCGGGTTGGGGGAGAGCTCCCTCGACGGGACCACGGCGCGGGGGATGATCGAACCGGCGGCGGCGCCGCTGACGGTCGATCGCCCCAGCGTCGATGTCGCCGCCGCCGACGTGCTGGAGCTGCTCGACCAGCTGGAGCTGCCGCGCGTGGTGCTGGGGGGTTGTTCGATGGGCGGCTACGTGGCCATGGCGCTGCTGCGGGCGGCACCGCAACGGGTGGCCGGAGTTCTGCTGGTGGACACCAAGGCTCCCGCCGACACCGATGAGCAGCGCACCAACCGGCTCAACGTCGCCTCTCGGGCCGAGCAGGAAGGCACTGGCAGCTGGCTCGCCGAGAACATGGTCCCGAACCTGCTGGGCTCGGCCACGCGCGAGAAGCGCCCGGAGGTTGTGGGGGACCTCCGGGCGCTGATCGAAGCGCAACCCGCCGATGGGGTGGCGTGGGCGCAGCGGGCGATGGCGGCCAGGCCCGACAGCCTCGAGACGCTGCGCGCCTTCGACGGGCCCGCGATGGTCGCCGTCGGTGCCGAGGACACCATCACCCCGCCCGCAGCGGCCCGTGAGATGGCCGATGCGTTGCCACGCGGGGAGCTCGTCGAGCTGGCCGGTTCAGGGCATCTGCCGTCGTTGGAGGCGCCGGACGCCTTGGCCGACGCGGTGAGGCCCTGGTTGGCCGGCATCGACGTGTGAGCCGCTACCCGTCCTCGCCGGTGTTCTCGTCGGTGGTGCGTTTCGCGGTCTCCGGCTCGTGCTCGTCTCGCCGGAAACGCTCCGCGGTTTCGCTGGGCAGCAGGAAGTACCTGCCCGAGTCGCGTTGACCGCGTGCGCGGGCGTTCTCCCTGCCTGGGTCGCTGTCCGCCATTGGATCGGTCCTCTCCTGGTGCGCCGGCTCGTGGCCGACCTCGTCAGAAGAGACACCTCTGCCCGTGAACGATGACGCGGGCGCTGCTGACCAGCGCCGATGCGATCAGCGTTGCTGGTTGGCGTCCACCCGGGCGGCGTTCTGCGGGCGCTGCTCGGACTGCTGCTCGCCGGGCACCGGGAGCTGGATCCGGCGGGTCGGTTCGTCCGCCGAGGCCTGCTTGCGGTGGATCTTGTCCGTCGGCTCGTCGACGGACTGCGAGCTGCCGCGCTCCTGGCCCGGCGTGCGCTTGGGCAACCCCGAGCTGGTGACGGCCGGTTCGGCGGGCCGCGAGTTGTTCGTGTATATCTCGCCGGTTTCGCGACCGTCGCGGGCGATGGCCTCCTCGGCGTCCTTGCGCGCCTGCTCGCGGGCCTCCACCGCGGCCTTGCGCAGCTTCTCCTCCTCGGCGTCCTCGAGGTCGAGGCGCTCCAGCAGTGGCGTGGTCTGGCCGAGCAGCTCCGCGGCGTCCCGCAGCTTCTTGGCGACGGTGTCGCGCAGCTCGGTGAGCGAGTGCACGTGCTCGTCGGCCTGGGCGAGCCGACGCTGCACCTCCTCGGTGGTCGCGCCGAGCCTGCGCTGAGCGTCCGCGCGGGTGGCGGTGACCAGGCGCTTGGCCTCGCGGGTCGCGACGTCGATGCGCCGGGTGGCTTCTTCGGTGCACTCGCGGATCATCCGCTCGGACTTCTCGCTGGCCTCCTGGACCAGCCGTTCCGATTCCTGCTTGGCTTCCTGCAGTCGCCGCTGCGCGGCTTCCTTGCTGGACGCCTCGCGCGCGTTGGCGGTCTCGGTGGATTCGCGTTCGAGCTTCTCGGCGGCCGCGGTGGACTCGCGCTCGAGCTTCTCGGCCTTGGCCGTGGCGTCGCTGACCAGGGTGTTGGCCTGTTCGGTGGCTTCCTGGACGCGGCGATGGGCTTCGTTGGTGCCCTCGCGCAGCCTGCGGTTGGCCTCTTCGGTGGCTTCCCGGACGCGGCGTTCGGCCTCGGACTTGCTGGTGGCCTCCTGCTCGGCGAGGGTCCGCATGGCCTCGGTGCGGCGGGCCGACATCGCGATCTCGAAGTCCTCTTCCACCTGGGTGCGGTGGGCTTCGGACTCCTCGTCGGCGCGCTTGCGGTTCTCCTCGGCTTCGCGGGTGATCCGCTCGGCCTCGGACTTGGCGCCGTCCATGAGCGAGCGGTGCTCGGTTTCCATCTCGGTGCGCCGGTGGTCGACCTCGCTGATCAGCCGCTCGTAGCGGGTGCGCAGGTTGACGGCTTCGGCTTCGGAACGCGAGCGGATCTGCGCGGCGTCGGCCTCCGCGCGGGAGCGGATGTCGGCGGCCTCGTCCTGGGCCAGGCGGAGCATGCGCTGCAGGCGCTCGCTGAGGCCTTCGAGGGTTGTCGGCGGCTTGGCCAGCCGGTCGACCTGGCCGCGCAGGCTCTCGATCTCAGAGCGGGCCGACTCGAGCTGCTTGGACAGATCGGCGGCCTGCGACACCGCGGCATCGCGATCCGAGGTGAGGATGCGGATGTCGGCGTCGAGGCGCTCCAGGTGCTCGTCGACCTGGGCACGGTCGTAGCCGTTCTTACGAGCAAGATCGAATCCCGATCCCAGTGGCAGCAAATCGCGGTCGTCGGCAAGGCCCATGGCAACCAAGCTACCTGGAAGCGGACGTTGTTGCGGGAGGTGCGCCTGGGTCTCGGGAGGATTTTGCTCACCTCGGTGAAGTCCCCCGCGCGGCATCGCGAAAGCCGGTCTTGACCGGCTGGCCAACCAAGGATGAGACTGGAGTGGTCAAGTCGGACATAACGGAGGTGATCGACGTGGCCGAACGGTCGAGCGCTTCGACTTCGAAGCCGTGGATTCGCTGGCAGGACTGGGCCGGCGTGGCCCTGGGTGCCTACCTCATCCTCGGCACGATGTGGACGTCGACGAACGGCGGTGCGATGTCGGCGATGATCGTGCTGGGCGCGCTGCTGCTGATCGCGAGCGTGTGGTCGCTGGCGATGCCGGGTTCGATGACCAGCGAGTACAGCCACATGCTGCTGGGCGTCCTGCTCTTCATCTCCCCGTGGGTCCTCGGCTACGCCGAGATGGTGGGCGCGGCGTGGACCTCGTGGATCGTCGGCGTGCTGGCGGTGGTCGTCGGTGCGGCGGCCTTGCCCGAAGCCAACGCCGCGCACCGCGGTGTGGCGGGGCAGCACTGATCCGGTCGAGCCGCTCGAGAGCCCGCGCGCCGCGAGCCTCCCGGGTGGGATGAGGAGGTCGCGCTCCTCCCGCGATGTGTCCGATTTGCGCGGGCTCGACAGCGGTGATGACCAGGCAGTGCTCGGTTGAGACAATCGCGCGGCCCGGCGGTAACGTCCGGGCCGCGCTCTCAGTGTTGATCCCGCTAGGAGGAGGTCGGGCAGATGTCGAACGAGCTGGGCGAGAAGGCCCGTCGACGCCCGTCCGCTTCGGATTCGGATGACGATCACAGCGCCGGCACCAGTGCCAGGGAGCGCATCCTGACCGCCGCCGGCGATCTGTTCGCCGAGCACGGTTTCACCGCCACCCCGACGTCCCGGATCGCCGAACGCGCCGAGGTGCCCAAAGGGCTCATCCACTACTACTTCCGCCGCAAGCAGGACCTGCTGGCCGCGCTCGTGGAGCGGCTTCCCGAAGAGGAAGTGGAATCCGAAGGCCTGGTCGTGCGCGGCGATGTCGCGGGCAGTCTGCGGCGCCTGGTGGGCGAACTCGACGCCCGCCTCGAATCATCGATGCTGCTCAGCCACCTGCTGTGGCGCGAGGCCGACACCCACGACGCGGTGCGGCAGGCCATGCAGCAGCGGTTCGGAGTGGTCGTCGAGCAGATCCGCCGGGTCATCGAACTGGCCCTGCCGCCCGGCCTGGCGGGCTGTGACGTGGAAGCGGCCGCCGTGCTGCTGGCCCGCGTGATCAACCACCGCCACTCCGTGGCCCGCCACCGCACCGAGGACGACGAGCTCGACCGCGAGATCGGCTTCATCGCCAGAGCGCTCGAACTGGGCGCCGGCTCGCGGGCCGCCGTGAAACCCGCCTGAACGAACCCGGCCTTGTGGCTGCGGTGTTCGCCGCGCTAGAAACTCCCGCAGGCGATCACCGCGGAGGTTGGGGTGGGCATTGGGCGCGTTCGGTTATCCCGTCGACGAGGGCTCCTCGCCACCGGCTTCGGCATCGCGGGAGCAGGTGCCATGACATCGGTCGTCGACGCCTCACCGGACCCGGCGACCTATCCGGTCACCGGGCTCAACGGCGAGGTCGAGCTGATCGAGGACCGCTACGGGGTCCCGCACCTCTACGCCGACAGCGAGGACGACGTCTTCCTCGCGCAGGGCTTCAACGCGGCGAGGGAACGCCTCTTCCAGATCGACCTGTGGCGCCGCCGCGGGCTCGGCCTGCTCTCCGAGGTCCTCGGCCCCGACTACGTCGAGCAGGATCGCGCCACCCGGCTGTTCCTCTACCGAGGCGACATGGACGCCGAGTGGACGCGCTACGCAGACGACGCGCAGCACATCGCCACCCGGTTCGCCCACGGCATCAACGCCTACCTCGATTGGCTCGACGCGCACCCCGAACGCATGCCCGAGGAGTTCGGCATCCTCGGCTACCGGCCGGCCCGCTGGGACCCGGCCGATGTCGTGCGCATCCGCAGCCACGGCCTGACCCGCAACCTGGAGAGCGAGGTCGAGCGAGCGCGGGTCGTGTGCGCCGCGGGCGTGGAGGCCGACCTGATCCGCCAAGGGCTGCAACCCGATCACCGCACCGTCGTCCCGGACGGGTTCGACCCGTGCGCGCTCCCCGCCGACGTGCTCGAGGTCTTCGACCTGGCCACGCAGGACGTCGAGTTCAAGGAGAACTCCATCCGGCGCGTGCCGCGCGACGCGACCACCGAGGGCAGCAACAACTGGGTGGTCAGCGGGGAACGCACCGCCACCGGACGTCCGCTGCTGGCCAACGACCCGCACCGCGCCTACTCGGCTCCCTCGCTGCGCTACATCGCGCACCTGTCCGCGCCCGGCCTGGACGTGATCGGAGCCGGTGAGCCCGCCCTGCCGGGGATTTCCATCGGGCACAACGGCACGGTCGCGTTCGGACTGACGATCTTCCCGATGGATCAGGAAGATCTCTACGTCTACCAACTCGACCCGGCCGACCCCAGGCGGTACCGCTACGGCACCGGCTGGGAGGAGATGACGGTGCTGCGCGAAGAGGTCGCGGTGCGCGGCGAGGCCGGGCGCGAGGTGGAGCTGAGCTTCACCCGGCACGGCCCGGTCATCCACGTCGACCGGAAGCGCAACCTCGCCTACGCGGTGCGCACCGCCTGGTTGGAACCCGGGATGTCGCCCTACTTCGGCAGCATCGCCTACATGCGCGCCGAGAACTTCACCGAGTTCACCAAGGCCATGCGCAACTGGGGCGCCCCGACCGAGAACCAGGTCTACGCCGATGTGGAGGGCAACATCGGGTGGGTTCCCGGTGGTCTGGCGCCCAAGCGGGTCGGCTACGACGGGTTGCTCCCCGTGCCCGGTGACGGCCGGTACGAGTGGGACGGTTTCCACTCGGGGGACGATCTGCCGCGGGTGCTGAACCCTGACGAGGGGTTCATCGCCACGGCGAACCAGTTCAACCTCCCGCCCGAGCACCAGCAGATGGGGCTCGGCTACGAGTGGACCAACCCGTTCCGGTACCAGCGGATCGTGGAAGTCCTCTCCCGGCAGCGCAGGCACACCATCCGGGACTCGGAGCTGCTGCAGACCGACCAGCTGTCGATCCCCGCTCGGCGGATCCAGCCGCTGCTGTCCCGATTGGACAGCGGTGATGCCGATCTGCGGCGCGCGTTGCGGATGTTGCGGGACTGGGACGCCGTGCTGGGAGCGGATTCCAACGCCGCCGCGCTGTTCGAGGTGTGGCTGTCCAAGCACCTCGGGCCCGGATTCGCGCGTGCCGCGGTGCCGGAGGCGGCCGAGCACATCGACACCGTCGACAACCTGGTCATGCTCACCGAGCTGGAGAACCCGGGCCGCTGGCTGCCGGACGCAGCGGCCCGCGATCGGCTGCTGCTGGACACCCTGCGCACGGCCTACGCCCAGGTGCAACAGCTGCTGGGCCGAGGGGAATCGAAGTGGCGCTGGGGGCGGTTGCACCACAGCCTCTTCAAGCATCCGGCCTCCGACGCGCTCGACCCCGTCCAGCGCGCGCGTTTCGACGTCGGTCCGTTCCCGCGCGGTGGTTCGTCGGCGACGGTGAACCAGTCGTCCTACCGCGTCAGCGACTTCCGCCAGACCAACGGCCCGTCGTTCCGGATGGTGCTCGACGTCGGCAACTGGGACTACTCGGTCGCGGTGAACACGCCGGGCCAGTCCGGGAACCCGTCGGACCCGCACTACCGAGACCTCGCCGAGAGCTGGCGGGACGGGACCTACTTCCCCTTGGCCTACAGCCGCGAGGCCGTCGAGGAGATCGCCGAACGCCGAATCCTGCTGGTGCCGGCCTGAACCTCCCCGTGGCCGGGAGTGGGCGAAAGGTTCCCTGGTGCTCAACGGTCGTCGAGGTGACCAGCGGGTCCACATCGGACCCGCCGCATCGTCTCGTCAGTGGCCGTGAGGTGCCGGCTCGACGAGCTCGACCAGGACGCCGCCGGCGTCCTTGGGGTGCACGAAGTTGATGCGGCTGTCCGCGGTGCCGCGGCGGGGCTGGTCGTAGAGCAGGCGCAGTCCCTTGGCGCGCAGCGCCTCCATCGCGGCCTCGACATCGGTGACCCGGTAGGCGAGTTGCTGCAGGCCCGGGCCGTTCTTGTCGAGGAACTTGGCGATGGTGGAGTCCTCGCGCAGCGGTGCGAGCAGCTGGATCTGGGTGGCCCCGGTGGTGTCGCCGGGCGCGCGCAGCATCGCTTCGCGGACGCCCTGCTCCGCGTTCTCCTCGGAGTGGGCGACTTCCAGGCCGAAGGTGTCGCGCTGGAAGGCGATGGCCTCGTCGAGGTCGGGGACCGCGATGCCCACGTGATCGATTGCCGTGACCAGGTCGTTCAGTTCCGCTCGCATGGTCGCAGCGTAGTCGTCGCGGAAACCATGGGAAAAGCGGCGAAATCGGCGGCCCGAATTGCCCCAACAGGCGGAGTCGGGTGATCTGTCCCAGAGGCGAGCATGTGGCGAATTCACATGGAAGGGGCAGATATGGTCAAGACGCAACGAATTCGCAGACTCGCCGTCGTCCTGGTCGTGTTCGGGGTCGCCGCCGGCACGGCCGCACCCGTCGCGCTCGCCGCAGGCGGCGACGGGACCATCAGCGGCGGTGGCGGTCCCAACCCCAACGCCGAGCGGATGAGCAAGGATCGCGGTTGGGTGGTTCCCTTCGCCCCGCTGCACTTCGGTGCCGCACCCTACGAGGCCGTCGAGACCGCGGCCACCACCGCGGCCGGAGAAGCCGACTGCAGCATCAGCGCCACCGAGGCCACCTACCTGACGTTGTCCACGACCTGGCCCGAGGTGTCCCCGTCCGGAGCATCGCCGTCGCCGATGACGCTGTCCCGCTACGACGACCAGACCTCGCTCGCCGACCCCGAGCAGCGCGCCGAAGGCCTGTTCTTCAACCCCGGCGTCGGCATCTGGCAGCTCGACTCGGCGGGCCTCGGTGCGAAGGAGACGGCCGCCACCGCCATCGACAGCTCCACCGCCGCCGCGACGATGGCTCCCCACATGGTCGACGCGTACTGCTCGGCCATCAACGGCGGTTCCAGCAAAGCCCAGGCCCGCGCGACCGCGTGGACCCCTTGGCACGCGTGCGACTCCGGTGCCTGCGAGGACGTCTACCAGCGGCTCGAGGCCGACGGAGTCACCAAGGACGCCGACGTCGACCGCTACGGCGGCGCGGAGAAGCGCACGTGCACCTTCGAAGGCGCCGAGTACGACTGCCTGTACGTCGACCCGAGCGCGGCGCAGGGCGAGGACGCCTGGACCGCCCCCGACTACGGTCCCGCGCCGGTTCCCGCCCCCTTCTACGCCTTCACCTACGAAGAAGGCGGCGTCGACTACGAGGTCCGGTACTGGATGAAGGGCGACTCCGGTGCCTCCACCGACGTCTCCGCGTCCCGGGAACTGGGCGTGGACGCGCGCAGCAAGTTGTCGTGGGCCGAGGAATCGACCCTCTGCGACACCACGACCGGCACCGGCAACTGCTGAAGCCGATCGACGCCGGGCCGGTGTGAGCAAGGGAACCTCCCTGCCGCCCCGGCCCGGTCGAAACCGCAGGACGGGAACCTTTCGCTCACCGATCCGCGCTGGTTATGGCAGTCGTCACAGCCGGTGCTCCCGGTCTTCGCGGGTATGGTCCCGATGGCCTTCGCGGGTGATGATGGGTTGCGAGGCCGATGACGTGGTGTCGACGATGACCGGGAGGCAGTCGTGGGTAGTTCTGTGATCGTTGCGGGCGCGCGAACCCCGATGGGGCGGTTGCTCGGTTCGCTCAAGGACTTCTCCGGTGCGCAGCTCGGGGGAGTCGCCATCAAGGCCGCGCTGGAGCGCGCCGGTGTCGCACCCGACCAGGTGCAGTACACGATCATGGGTCAGGTGCTGACCGCCGGAGCCGGGCAGATCCCGGCTCGTCAGGCCGCTGTCGCCGCCGGCATTCCGATGGACGTTCCGGCGCTGACCATCAACAAGGTCTGCCTGTCCGGGCTCGACGCGATCGCGCTGGCCGATCAGCTCGTCAGGGCCGGTGAGTTCGACATCGTCGTGGCCGGTGGCCAGGAGTCGATGACCCAGGCGCCGCACCTGCTCACGGGGTCGCGCGAGGGCTTCAAGTACGGCGACGTCAACATGCTCGACCACATGGCCCACGACGGGCTGTTCTGCGCGTTCGACCAGGTCGCGATGGGTGTCTCGACGGAGAAGTTCAACTCCCGCTACGGCATCACCCGCGAGGAGCAGGACGCGTTCGCCGCTCGTTCCCACCAGCGCGCCGCCGCGGCGATCTCGTCCGGCGCGTTCGCCGAGGAGATCGCGCCGGTGGAGATCCCGCAGCGCAAGGGCGACCCGGTGGTGTTCGACACCGACGAGGGCGTGCGGGGCAACACCACCACCGAGACGCTGGGCAAGCTGCGCCCGGCCTTCTCCGCCGACGGGACCATCACCGCGGGCTCGGCCTCGCAGATCTCCGACGGCGCCGCAGCGGTCGTGGTGATGAGCAAGGCCAAGGCCGAGGAGCTGGGCCTGGACTACCTGGCCGAGATCGGCGCGCACGGCGTGGTCGCCGGGCCGGACGCGAGCTTGCACGAGCAGCCCTCGAACGCGATCACCAAGGCGTGCGAGAAGGCCGGCGTCGACGCAGCCGGGCTCGACCTGGTGGAGATCAACGAGGCCTTCGCGGCGGTCGGCATCGTCTCCACCCGCCAGATGGGCATCGACGAGGAGAAGGTCAACGTCAACGGCGGTGCCATCGCGCTCGGCCACCCGATCGGCATGTCCGGTGCCCGTCTCGCGCTGCACCTCGCGCTCGAGCTCGAGCGCCGCGGTGGCGGCACGGGTGCGGCGGCGCTGTGCGGCGGTGGCGGGCAGGGCGACGCCCTGCTGCTCACGGTCCCCTCGGCCTGATCAGGGCATCCCTGGGAAATCCCCGAGGGGCACCCGGGGATTTGCCCACCTACATGATCATCTGTCTGGTTCGTGGCTACCCTGGGACGCATGAAGTGGCTTCCAGGGGGATGGCAACGAGCTGACTGGAGCGAGCCGACGCGCACGATCCCGCGCGGCACCGCTCGATACACCTCGGGTCGGCAGGCGGCGGAGCCCCATCCGCCGCCTGCCGCCGCGCCCGCGCCCACGATGCTGGGCGCCGACGCCCACGACATCGACGTCAGCTCCGCGAGCTTCCGCTCGCTGCTGATCGGTGGCGGGATCAGCGGCCTGGGCACCGTGCTGATCGCGGCGACGCTGGTCAACAACGGCAGCACCGCGGGCATGTGGTTCTGGCAGCTGGTCTTCGGCGTGGCATTCCTGTGGTTCGTGATGGGTTCACGCGGGATGCTGCGCGGCCGCGGATTCCTGATCGACCGCAGCGGCTTCTACGCGCGCACCATGGGCGAGGTCGTCGGAGTCGATTGGCGCGAGATCAAGGCGGTCGGCATCGGCGCCCTGCCGTGGATCGAGAACAAGCGGCCGGTGAACCCGGAACGCCGCCGGGCGCTGGAGATCTACCCGGCCGACGCGGGCTTCATGGACCGGCACCCCGAGCTGGACCGCTGGCTGGTGGAAGAACCGCCGACCGTCCAGGGCCTGCCGCCGGACCGCTACCGGTTCCACCTGCCGCCGTTCAGCCGCCTGCCGAAGGACCTGGAGGCTGCGGTCAAGGACATCGCGCCGCAGAAGTGGGTGGGCCAGTACCGGCGTCACCTGCCGCGCCCGCCGCAGGGCTGATCGGCTTCGAGCCCCAGGCTGTCGATCGGGTCACCGGCTGCCAGCTGCGGATCGTCGACCGCGAACGTCCGGGCCACGCCCCGGCCGGTCGCGGCCGTTTCGAAGCGAACGGTGACCCGGCCGTGCCCGGCGCCCTGAACCCAACCGTGCCCGTGCTCGCCGTGCAGGACGTCGTCGCCCGCCCGCCACTGCCGTGACGACGGCTGCGCGGCTTCGGCCGGTTCGGGTGCTTCCGGCTCGGTTTCCGGGTTCTCCTCCGGATCGGAGGGATGGTCGAACAGCGACTCCTGCTCGGAGCTGGCCAGTCCCGAGTAGGACACGCCGACCAGGCGCACCGGGGTTCCCGGCGGCACGGCGATCGGCAGGAGTCGGCGGGCCGCGGCCGCCAGGGTGTTCAGCTCGCTGGTGGCCGAGGAGAACGTCTCGGCTCGGCTGATCGTGGTGAAGTCCGAGTCGCGGACCTTGAGCGTCACGGTCCGCGCGGCGCGGCCCGAGGACACCAGCCGCCGGTGGGCGTTCTCGGCCTGGCCCACCACCTCGGTCAGCAGTGTCGCGCGGTCGGTGATGTCGTGGTCGAAGGTCGTCTCGGCGCTCACCTGCTTGGCCTCCGCGCGCTCGGCGACGGGGTGGTCGTCGATGCCCTGCGCGAGCCGGTGCAGCTCGGCGCCGATCGCCTGGCCGAGCAGGGACGTCACGTCCTGCGGGTGCAGGGCGGCGAGCTCGCCGATCGTGTTGACCCCGATGCGGTGCAGCTTGGACTCGGTGACCGGCCCGATCCCCCACATCTTGCGCACCGGGAGCGCCCACAGCAGTTCCAGCTGCTCCTCGGGCGGCACGACCAGCATCCCGTCCGGTTTCGCCAGCCCCGACGCGATCTTCGCGAGCTGCTTGCCCGGTCCTGCGCCGATGGAGGCCACCACCCCGACTTCCCGCAGCACCCGGGATCGCAGCGCGCCGGCGAACTCCTCGACGCGGTGCGCGGAAGCACCGGCGAGTTCGGTGGGTTCCATGAACGCCTCGTCGACCGACACCTGCTGCACGACGTCGGAGACCTCGCGCACGATGCCCAGCACGTGCTTGCTCACCGCTTGGTAGACGCGGAAGCGCGGCGGCAGGACCACGGCCACCGGGCAGCGGCGGCGGGCCTCGGCCATCGGCATCGCCGACTTCGCCCCGTACTCGCGGGCCTCGTAGCTGGCTCCGGCGACGGTGCCGCGCGGCCCGAGCCCGCCGACCAGCACCGGGCGTCCCCGCACGGTGGGGCGGGTGAGCTGCTCCACGGACGCGAAGAACGCGTCCATGTCCATGTGCAGCACCCACCTCATGGGACTCATTGAACTCGAACGGGCCGACAACGGCGCGGAAGGCGCGGTTGTGAGCGCCGTCTCCGTTGCGGTTCGTCCGGTGGGTGAGGTGAAGGTCGTCCTGCGGTCACCTCGCCCCGGCGCGGACCGGTGCTGGGGAACCTTCCTGTCACTCCCGGGCGGAGTTCAGCGCAGGCGGGACCAGGCGTAGGTGGTCATGGCGTCGCGGAGGTAGGAGGCCATGCCCTTGGGCTTGCGCCGTTCGATGCGGTGCCGGAACTTCGGCTGGTTGACGTACATCTCGGCCAGCCGCAGGTAGGAGGCGCGGTCGGGCGTCCAGAAGTGGCCTAGCCACTGGTAGTGCTCGTGCACGATCTGCTGCGTCCGGGGGTCGTTGCTGGGCACGCCGGTGGCGAACAGCTCGGCGACGGTGGAGCTGATGCGCTGCCAGTCCTCGCCGATCTTGCGGGCCACGGCTTGCTTCTGCGCGGGGCTGCGGTTCCCGGCTCCTGAGGGGGTGAGGTTTCCGATCAGCGCGGTGCCGTCCTCGACGGCCTCGGTCTGTTCGAGAGCTGCGCTCCCGGACAGGTTGTTCGGCTGCACGGCATCCCCCTTGTTTCGATCACGCGCGCACAGCGCCTTCTGCCACGACCAACGGGCAGTGATGCATCAAGACTCTTTCGAGCGAAATGCGTCAACTGCCCGTGGCACAGTAGCGGAGACGACTGGCTGCGGTGCGTGATCTACCGGATCCGCGACAACTCTGTGATTGCGCTGCGGATTCTCCCGGGGGGAGGGGCGTCACTCCGGCCGGTCTTCGTCCGGTTCTTCCTTCGGGGCGGTGTCGCGGGGCGCGAGGAACACCACGCCCCGGTCCAGATCCAGCGGACCTCCCGGGTCGTGATCGCGGGACACGCCGTCCTGGTCGCCCTCGTGCTTGAGCTTGCGACCGGGGAACATCTCACCGATTGCGGCCATGACCCCACCGTAACCGCGACCTGCGGTGATGCACAGCGCTGAGCGGAAGGTTCCCATGCTCGCGCCCGCGCGAACGGCGCCGAAACGCCGGTGCCCGTCTCGCCCGGGGCGAGACGGGCACCGACCGATCAACGGTTCAGCACTGCGACTTGTAGAAGTACTGGGCCTGCTGGTCCAGGTTGTCGCGGGTGATGGAGATCATCTCCGTCTTCGTCTCCCGCTCCACGGGCTGTCCCTTGATCGCCGCGATCGCGCGCTTGACGCCCTCCTGGCCGATCTTGCCCGGGTTCTGGGCGATGAGGGCCTGCACCCGACCGTTGCGCAGGTCGTCGACCTGCTTCGGGCTCGCGTCGAAGCCCACCAGCTGCACCTGACCGGACTTGCCCGCGTTGGACAGCGCCGTGCCCGCGCCCTCGCCGGTGTTGAGGTTCGTGCCGAACACGCCCACCAGGTCGGGGTTGGCCGCCAGCGTCGAGGACACGATCTGCGCGGCCGTGGCCGGCTCGTTCTCGGTGTACTGGGTGGGCAGCAGCTTCAGGTTCGGGTGCTTGGCGATCTCCTCTTCGAACCCCTTGGCGCGCTCGTCCGTGGTGGAGGTGCCCGCCTTGGTGTTGAGCGCCAGCACCGAGCCCGGCTTGCCGCCCAGCAGCTGCACGAGGGTCTGCGCCGCCAACTGCCCGCCCGCGTAGTTGTCCGAGGACAGCGACGTGACCGAGATGGAGCGGTCCTCCAGCGCCGTGTCGACCTCCACGACCTGGATGCCGTTGCCCTTCGCCTGCTGCAGCGGCGCGGCCAGGGCCTTGTCGTCGGTCGGGGCGATGATCACCGCACCCGGCTTGCCGGCGACGATGCCACCGAGGATCTGCGACTGCTCGGCCTGCTCGAACTTCTCCGGAGCCTGCACGTTGAGCTGGTAACCCTGCGCCGCGGCTTCCTGCTGCGCCGCGCATTCGATGGAGACGTAGAACGGCTCACCGCGCTGACCGGTGATCAGCGCGAGATTCTTGTTGTTCGGGTCGGTCTGCCCGCCGGTGCCGCCGATCTGCCCGGAACCGCAGCCGGCCAGCAGCAGCGCCGCGGCGCCGAGCGCCAACAGCCCCTTGTGCGTTCTCATCGAAACAACCTCCACACGACTCTGTGTTGAAAAAGGCTTGGGTTTCAAAGGATTCGGTTCAACGGTTGTTGCGGGCTCGACGCCGACGCTGGTCCAGGTAGACCGCGGCGACCAGGACCGCCCCGACGGCGATCGGCTGCCAGAACGGGCGAACACCGGCCATCACGAACCCGGCGTCGAGCACCGCCGGGATGAAAACGCCGATGACACTGCCCAGAATCGTCCCGATGCCGCCGAACAGGCTGGTGCCGCCCAGCACCACCGCGGCGATCGAGTTGAGGTTGTCGTTGCTGTGACCGCTGATCGTGGTCGTGCCGAAGTAGGCCAGTGACATGAAACCGGCCAGCCCGGCCAGCACGCCGGTGAGCGTGTAGACGGCGATGAGATGGCGAGTGACCTTGATGCCGCTGCGTCGCGCGGCTTCGGAGTTCGAGCCGATCGCGTAGGTGTAGCGGCCGAAAGCGGTGGTGTGCAGCAGCCACATCGCCAGCAGCGTGATGATCGCCGCGAGGATCACCAGGTTCGGCACCACGCCGAAGGACGTTCCCGTGCCGAGCGTGGTGCGCAGCGTGGCGGGCACCGTGCGCACGTCGATGCCGTTGGTCAGCAGCTGCGCGGCACCCAGCGCCGCACCGAACGAGCCGAGGGTGACGATCAGCGCGGGCACTCGCGCCACCGCGACCAGCAGCCCGTTGAGCAGTCCCCACGCCGCGCCGCCGACCAGCGCCGCCACCAGGCCGATCGCGATGACGCCCCAGCCCGCAGCGGTGGCATCGCCGCCGCTGAGCGCCTCCATGGTCATGGCCGAGACGACCCCGGCGAACACCAGCACCGAACCGACCGACAGGTCGATGCCGGAGGTGATGATCACGAAGGTCATGCCCACCGCGAGCATCAGCAGCGGCGCGGCCTGCACCAGCAGGTTCTGCACGTTGAACAGGGTCAGGAAGGCGTCGGGCCGCAGTGCGCTGAACAGCGCGCACAGCACCACCAGCACCAGACCGGTCCACGCCGTGTTGGATCCGGCCAGCCGGGAACGCAGGCTCACGGCGGGTTCGTCGGGGGTCTGCTGCACGGGCTCGTCGGCGGAGGTCTTCTGCGAAGTCGACATCAGCTCGCGTCCTCCTGAGACAGGGCCCCGGTCATCGCACCGACCAGGTCTTCCAGCTTGGCTTCGGCGGCGTTGAACCGGGCGACCCGGCTGCCCAGGCGCAGCACTTCGACGCGGTCGGCGACCGAGAGCACCTCGGGCATGTTGTGGCTGATCAGAACGACGGCCATGCCGGTGTCGCGCACCCGGCGGACGACGTCGAGGACGCGTTCGCGCTGCACCACGCCCAGCGCGGCGGTCGGTTCGTCGAGGAACACCAGCCGGCTCGCCCACGCCACGGACCGAGCCACCGCGACGCTCTGGCGCTGACCACCCGAGAGCGCACCGATCGGCACGGACAGGTCGGGGAGCGAAACGCCGAACTTGGCGAACTGCTCGGTGGCTTCGGCGCGCATCTTGGCCTTGTCGAGCATTCCGAGCTTGCCGAGCAGGCCCGGCCGCCGGATCTCGCGGCCCAGGAACAGGTTCGCGGCCGGGTCCAGATCCGGCGCCACGGCGAGGTCCTGGTAGGCGGTCTCGATGCCGTGACCGCGCGCGGCGGTCGGCGAGTCCAGCGACACGGGATTGCCGCCGACCAGGATCTGGCCGGAATCCGGCTGCTCCACCCCGGACAGGCACTTCACGAGGGTCGACTTGCCCGCACCGTTGTCACCGATGAGCGCGACCACTTCGCCCGGGTGCACGGTGAAGGAGGCCCCTCGCAGCGCTTCCACGCTGCCGTAGCGCTTGACGAGATCACGTGCTTCGAGAAGTGGTTCGGTCATGCGTGGCTCCCAGCTGAGGGTGGTCTGCACAGCACGGTGGTGAGGTCGCCTTCCAAGCGGGTCTGCCCGGCGGCGTGCGGCACGACGGCGGTGGTTCCGCGCCGCAGCGGCAGAGGGGAACCGTTCGCGCAGTGCAGTTCTCCGCTGCCGTCGAGGACGATCAGCACGCCGAAGGACGGGTCGAGTTCGGCCGAGCCGTGCAGGCGGTCGGCGCGGAAGAACGGGGCCGCGTCCTCGGCGAGGAGAGGAACGCGTCCTTCCCCCAGGTCGCCGGTGCGCTTGATCAGCGAGGCGAGCAGGGCGTCGTCGAAACCGGAGTGGTTGACCGTCTCCAGTGCGGTGGCGGTCTCCAGGCCGAGGAACGCTCCTTCGGCGTCGGTCAGGAAGCCCTGCCACTCCAGGGTGATCGAGAAGTCGGTGGGCTGCTGCAGTTCGACGATGAACACCCCGGCGCCGATGGCGTGCGGAGTTCCGGCGGGCACGTGCACGGTGTCGCCGGGCTTGACCGGGATCTCGTTGAGCGAGCCCAGCATCGCCGAGGAGTCCTGGGTGCGCACCCACTCGGCCACCGTCTCCGGCGTCACGTCATCCCGGAACCCCAGGTGCACCACGGGGTTCGCGCCGCTGGTTCCCACCACGATCCACGCCTCGGTCTTGCCGAAGCGAGAACCCAGGTGCTGCTTGGCGAACACGTCGTCGGGGTGGCAGTGGACGGGCAGGCGCTGCCCGGCGTCGAGCAGCTTCACCAGCAGCGCGGTGCTCTCGCCGTAGGCCGACACGTGATCGGCGCCCAGCCAGGACCGGGGGTCGGCGCTGACCACGTCGCGCAGCAGCCGGCCGTCGGGCAGCCGGGACAGACCGGACTCGTCCTGCCCGAACCGGGTGGTGGTGGAGGCGACCCAGTCTTCGGGTCCGAACTCCCGGTCATCTCCGCCGCCGCGCAGTGCGGCGATCGACGCTCCGCCCCGGTAGAACTGCCGGGGTTGGTTCGCCGGCAGCACCGTTGCTCGCGCGGATGAAGAACTGTGGACGGAACTCAACGAACTACCTCTCCAGAACCTCGGACCAGCAGCCTGGTCGGGACGACCACGCGACCGGGCGGCGACGTGTCGCCGTCCAGCCGCGCGAACAGCAACTCGGCCGCGGACTTGCCCAACGCCCAGGTGTCGTGGGTGACCACGGTGATCGGTGGGTCCAGCAGGTCGGCCAGCTCGAAGTCGTCGAAGCCGACCAGTGCCGGACGAGCGGGCCGCCCCGCGAGCGCGCGCAGGGCGTGGATGGTGATCCGGTTGTTGCCGGTGACCAGTGCGGTGGCCTCGCGCAGCGGGCCCGACAAGACCTCGGCGACGGACTCGTCGGTGTGCGGGCCCATCACGACCAGATCGGACTGGAACGGCACTCCGGCTCGCGCGCATCCTTCGCGGAACCCGCGCAGTCGTTCGGCGGCGGTGTGGATCTCGGGGGCGTCGCCGAGGAAGGCGATGCGGCGGTGGCCGTGTTCGGCGAGGTGCCGGGCGGCCTGGGCGGTCCCGCCTGCGTTGTCGATGAGCACGGAGTCGGCGACGAGGTTGCCCGGCGGGCGGTCGACGAAGACGACCGGCGTGCCCGCGTTGATCTCGTGCGCGATGTAGCCGTGCTGGTGACCTGCGGGAACGACGATCAGCCCGTCGACGCGGCGCGCGCAGAACTCCAGCACCAGCTCTCGCTCGCGCGTCGGGTCCTCATCGGAGGACCCGGTGAGCACCTGCTTGCCCTGCACGCGGGCGACTTCCTCCACGGCGCGGGTCAGCACCGAGTAGAAGGGGTTGGCGAGGTCTTCCAGGACCAGGCCGAGGGTGCCGGTCCCGGTGCCGCGGCGCAGGTTCCGGGCGCTGACGTTGCGGCGGAAGCCGAGCTGGTCGATCGCGGAGAGCACGCGCTGCGCGGTCGTCGGGTGCACGCCGTCCTCGGCGTTGACGACGCGGGAGACCGTTTTGACGCTCACGCCGGCGAGCCGCGCGACATCGGTCATGGTGGCGCGGCGGACGTTCCTCGACTCAGACAACGTTGTCATGGCGGAGCGGATTGGACCGCACGTTCGAGCGTTTTGTCAATGCTGGGCTTCCACTTCTGCTGCGCTCGGTCGCCCGTCTTGCACCACCCGGATCAACTGGCAAAGGGTCGGAAACCTGGCCTCCAGGCGTGGGGCGGTGGCAGAGAGGTTCCCTTCCTCGCGGTTCAGGGCCTCGGTGCGGGGCGGGTCAATGCTTCCGACGGTCGCAACCGGTGCGCTGATCGGCGCCCGCCGGTGACCAAAAACGACAGGAACCCAGCCGCGTGTTGACCTCGCGCGCGACGGGTCGAGACTGTGGGCTCGCGTGGCTGACAAGGTTGTCTAGGTGCGGAGAAGACGATGCTTCCAGGCATGTCCAGAAGGTCCGTGTTGCGCGCGTTGGGCGCGGTCGCCGCCGCAGGCGGGATGTTGGCGACCACGTCGGTGCCGGGGTCGGCGCGGCGGGATTGGAAACCAGTCGCCGACGCCGTTCGCGAGGAATACCTGTGGGCGTGGCGCCAGTACGTCGAACGCGCCCTCGGTGCCGACCACATCAAGCCCATCTCGGGTGGCAGGGAAGATTTCTTCGTCGAGGGTCATTCGGTCGGGCTGAGCCTCGTCGAAGCGGTGGACACGTTGTGGCTGATGGAGGCGGACGCCGAAGTCGCCCAGGCCGTGCAGTGGATCGTCGACGACCTGGACTTCGACATCGACGCTCCCTTCCAGGTCTTCGAGACCAACATCCGCGTGGTCGGAGGGCTCGCCGCCGCCTACCACTGCACGGGTGACCAGCGGCTGCTCGAACGCGCCGAGGACGTCGCCGACCGATTGCTGCCGGCCTTCACCCAATCCCCGACCGGTCTGCCCTACCGGTACGTGAACCTGGCGACCGGGGCGGTCAGCGACCCCGAGACCAACATCGTCGAGATCGGCACCTACATCGTCGAATTCGGCGTGCTCTCGCAGTGGACCGGTGACAACCGCTATTACGACCTGGCGAAACGAGCGATGCGCGTCGCCTACGACAAGCGCACCGAACTCGGCCTGCTGCCGCACGACATCAACGCCGAGACCGGGCGGTGGCGGAACCGCCAGGCGACGGTCGGGCCGCCCGGGGACTCCTACTACGAGTACCTCTGGGACGGGTTCCGGCTCTTCGGCGACCCCGAGCTCAAGCAGTGGTACGACACGCTCACCGGCGCGATCCTGTCGGAGCAGGCCGAACGGCACGACGGAATGCTGTGGTTCCCGCAGGTGGACGCCTTCACCGGCGAGGTCCTCAGCCGGGAGCAGAGCGTCCTCGCCGGCTTCTACGCCGGACTGCTCGCCGAATCCGGGCACGTCGCCGAAGGGCGCGCCTACCACGACGCGTTCACCGCTGTGCAGGAGCGGTTCGGCGTGATCCCGACCTCCGTGGACTACTCGACGATGACCGCCACCCGCGTCGACACCGCCCTGCGGCCGGAGTTCGCCGACTCCGCGCTGATGCTGTGGCTGGCCACCGGCGACGAGGTGTTCCGCGAACGCGCCCGCACCCACTTCGAGAACATGGTGGCCACGTCGAAGACGACCTACGGCTTCGCGTCCCTGACCGACGTCACCGCCGAGCCACCGTCCCAAGAGGACACCTGTCCGGGCTACTGGTGGTCGGAGCAGATGAAGTACTACTGGCTGCTGTTCTCCGACACACCTCGCCTGGACTACCGGGACAACTACTTGAGCACCGAGGCGAACCTGCTGCGCGGGGCGCGGCGCTGAGGTGAGGATGGGAACCTTCCTGCCACTGCGGTGCGCGAAAGGTTCCCCTCCTCGCTCCGCTCACCCGGATACCCTGGGGCCATGGCTGATCATGTGCAGGTGGTGACCACCACCGACTCCGAGGAGTCCGCCGCGGAGCTCGCGCGGGGCGTCGTGGAAGCCCGGCTGGGAGCGTGCGTTCAGGTCGTGCCGATTCGCAGCTTCTACGTGTGGGACGGCGCGGCGCAGGACGACCCGGAGTGGCAGCTGCAGATCAAGACCGCCAGCGGTCGGCTGGACGCCCTGGTCGGGCATCTGAAGGCCCACCACGGCTACGACGTGCCGGAGATCATCGTGACGCCGATCGTCGGCGGGAACCCCGACTACCTGACCTGGGTCGACGAGCAGACGACTCCGGCGTCTCGGTGACGCGCGCCACCGGGCACACTCGCTGTGAGGTGTCGTGCAATCGGAAGTGGGGTCGACGTGCCGCGTAGCTATGGCGGGTGGTTCCGGCTGGTCGCGATCGCCGAAGCGTTCTCCTGGGCGGGACTGCTGGTGGCGATGGCGTTCAAGTACGGGCTCGGGATGCCGCTGGGCGTGACCATCATGGGTTCGGTCCACGGGGCCCTGTTCACCGCCTACGTGGTGACCACCCTGATCGTGTTCAGCCCGCTGCGCTGGCGCTTCTGGCCGCTGGCGTTCGCGCTGGTGGCGTCGGTGCCGCCACTGGCCACGGTGTGGTTCGAGCGTTGGGCCAACCGCCGCGGGATGCTCACCGAGCCCGACTCCGACGCCCCGACGTTCTGGGGCCACGTGCGCTACGCGCTCAAGGAGCTGAACTAGAAGTCGCCCGCCGCGTGGCGGACCTTGCCGAGCAGTTCGGTGAGCTGCTGGGTCTGGCGTTCGGTGATGCCGCCCAGGCCGAAGTCGATCTCGGTGACCGCGTCGGTCGCCTTCTGCATCAGGTTCCGGCCCTCTTCGGTGATCTCCACCAGGGTGGTGCGCCGGTCGGTGGGGTGCGGCACGCGCCGGACCAGGCCGTCCTGTTCGAGCCTGTCGACGATGTTGGTCACGCTCGTGGGGTGCAGCTGAAGCCGGTCGCCCATGACTCGCATCGGGAGGCTGCCGCGCTTGGAGAACGTGAGCAGCACGAGGGCTTCGTAGCGGGCGAAGGTCAGGTTGTGCGCGCGCAGGGCGTTGTCGACGGCGGACTGCAGGATCTGCTGCACGCGCATCACGCTGGTCACCGCGGCCATCGTCGTGGACGGGCCGATCCGTTCTGCCCAGGTCTCGGCCGCGCGCGCGATGGGGTCGAAGGGCAGTGGACCACGGGAGCTCATAGCGTCCGACGCTAGCAGCGAGAGCGAGCACGTCTGAGGGCTGTGCTGCTACTACTGGTTCCGGGACTCATGTGACGTGGACGAACCGATGGGAGCAGACGTGCTGGTGGCCTTCAGTGTTGCCCCGAGCGGGGCTGGTGAGAGCGACAGTGTCAGCGAGGCGGTGGCCGCTGCGGTGAAGGTGGTCCGGGAATCCGGTCTGCCGCACGAGACGACCTCGATGTTCACCACGATCGAGGGCGAGTGGGACGAGGTCATGGACGTGGTCAAGCGCGCCACCGAGGCGGTTTCGGCGCACTCCCCGCGGACCAGCCTGGTGCTCAAGGCGGACATCCGTCCCGGGCACTCCGGACAGCTGCGGTCCAAGGTCGAGCGGGTGGAGCAACATCTTCGAGAACAGTAGGTGAACGCGAAACGGGGATGGTGTCCTCATCGACACCATCCCCGTGATCACGTCAGGCTCGGCTGACGTCAGCCCTGCGGGTGGTCGACCACCGGGGCGTTGACGCACTCGGCGTTCTGCGGCGACAGAAGCGGGACGGTCAGACCCACGACGGCAACGTTGTTGCCGCAGGCCTGCACCGGCACGGCGCTGATGTTGTTGTCGTCCAGCAGGTTGACGCCGTCGTTGTCGGCGGTGTCCGCGAACGCGGTGCTGCCCAGGGTCACGATGCTGAGGGCGGCGACGCCGGCGGCACCGGCAACACGGGTTGCAATACGCACTTTTTCGAACCTCTCGTTGAACTACTGGCCGAAGGTCCCCCACGAGAGACCCCGCAGCCCGCGAGGCGACCACAGTCCCTCGCAGGCTCTGTGTCCTCTTCGGCGATCACCACCGGAAAACATGAGGGTTTGATCGCCTACGCCACCTGTTCGTGTGGCTTCGTTCACCGAATCGAATTGACCTTTGGGGCTTCGGCGTGTCGGGATGAGCGCATTCGGTGACCACTTCGCCGCCCGTACGTGACCTTGGGGCGGGTGGTGCGAGAAAGGTTCCCCGCATCGCACGCCCACGCGCCACGCCGCTGGTCGGACGTGTCAGGATGGAACTGTGACGAGGCCGGATCCACGCCAGAACGCAGCAGCGATGTCCGCCGCGATGGCGGGCGCAGTCGACCTGTCGGCACTCAAGAGCCGTGCCGAGGCCGCAGCCAATTCCACAGCGCAGCCGCCCAGCGGTGGCGGCGACGGGGCGGCCGGGCAAGCGCACCCGGCGATCATCGAGGTCACCGAGACCGACTTCCAGGCCGAGGTCGTCGAGCGGTCCATGCAGGTACCGGTCGTCGTCGACCTGTGGGCCACCTGGTGCGAGCCGTGCAAGCAGCTCTCCCCGGCGTTGGAGAAGCTCGCCCGCGAGGGCAACGGCGCTTGGGTGCTGGCGAAGATCGACGTCGACGCGAACCCGCGGATCGCGCAGCTGTTCCAGGTGCAGTCGGTGCCGATGGTGATCGCGGTGGCCGGAGGGCAGCCGGTCGACGGCTTTGCCGGCGCGCAGCCCGAGCCGCAGCTCCGGGAGTGGATCAGCTCCCTGCTCAACGCCCTGCGCGACCAGCTGCCGGGAATCCGGGCGGCCGAGGAGGGCGCCTCCGAGGCCGAGCCCGAAGAGGAGCCCGAGGACCCGCGGTTCATCGCCGCCGAGGACGCCTTGGAGCAGGGCGACTTCGCCGCCGCCGAGACCGCTTACCAGCAGATCCTCGACAGCGAGCCGAACAACGAGCAGGCCAAGGCCGCCCTCATGCAGGTGCGCTTCATGGCCCGCGCCGAGCAGGCCGACCCGTCGGCGATCGAGCGCGCCGACAACGCACCGGACGACCTGGACGCCCAGATCGCGGCCGCTGACGCGGAGGTCGCGTTCGGCAAGGTCGACGAAGGCTTCACGCGCCTGATCCAGGCGGTCAAGCGCACCTCGGGCGACGATCGCAACCGGGTTCGCACGCACCTGGTCGAGATGTTCGAGATCTTCCCCGAGGGTGACGAGCGGGTCGCCAAGGCCCGCCGCAACCTGGCCAGCGCGCTGTTCTGATCTTTCCCACCGCTGTCGCCCTCTCCTCGAACACCGGCGGGGAGGGCGACAGCGTGTGGTGAGCGAAAGGTTCGCCTCCTTCACGATCCTGCCGGGCTCGACCCGTCAGGCGAAGGTCACGAGGCGATGGCGCAGGGTCGCCAGGCCGTCGTCGCCGAGGCCGGACGTCCGCAGGTACTCGGCGAAGTCGCGGCCGTTGACGACCTCGTCGACAAGACCGCGTTCGGTGGCGTCGTGCTGGGCGAGGAACTCCTGGATCTTCGGGGTGTCATCGCCCAGACCGGCCGCCGCGCACAGCTCCGCGCGGCGTTGGTGGCTGATCGCGTAGTCCTCGGCGATGTCCTGCGCGCTCACCCCGACCGAGGCCAGCAGGACCAGGGCGATCAGCCCGGTGCGGTCCCGGCCGCCGCCGCAGTGCACCAGCACCCCACCGGGTTCGGCGTGGACCACCGCACCGACGACCTCGGCCACGAGTCGCGGATACCGGTCCAGGAACGGCTCGTAGTACAGGGGAGTGCACGAGAAGGCCCCTCCCCACCGGTCCCAGAACTCGGTGTCGGACTTCTCGTCCAGCGGGATGCGGACGGTGGTCAGACCGGCCGGGCGCGGTGAGCGGTCGGTTTCTCCCTCGTCCAGGCCGGTCAGGTCGATGATCGTGCGCACGCCGTGCTGCCACAGACCTTCCCAGCCCGCTGCCGTCGCGGCGGCGGGGTGCTCGGCGCGCACCACGGCCCCCCAACGGGTCCGCCCGCCCTCAGCGGGCAGGCCTCCCAGATCACGAGCGTTGAGAAGGCCGTCGAAGCCCAGAACTCGTCGTCTGCTCATGCTTCGAGGGACGCGCGGACCCGCTCCGGGGTTGAGCGGAGGGCTCAGCTGTCGTACTTGGTGGTGCAGGGCGCGAGACCTTCCTGCACGCCGACGCGGAACGCCTCCACCCTGGCGAAACCGACCGGGACCTGGTCGCCGTTGGCGTTGGCCGCGATCAGGCTCTCCTCACCCAGCAACGCCGACACGCCCTCGTCGATGTCCTCGGGCACGATCCGCAGCCTGCCCACGGGATTGCGCTGCCCGATCGGGTCTTCCACCAGCAGACCGCTCCACGCACCGACCATGCACGCGGTCCGCAGCCCGGCGGCCTCGTCGTCGACGGAATACCCGGCGGCCTTCTGCACCGACAGCGCGTACCGGGAAGCGATCTGCGCGTAGGCGGCGAAATCTCCGTAGCCCGCGGACTGGCTCGCCTTGCTCGGCGGCGTGGCGATCTCGCGCAGCTCCGGAACGTTCAGCGAGATCGTGTTGGTCTCGGTGCAGAACGAAGCGGGCGAGGTCGGCTGCCGGCCGGAGCAGGTCCTGGGCTCGGCGATGACCCTCGGCGGCTCGGCGCCGGTGTCGCGGAACACCGAGTGCAGGCTCTCCTGCACCGCCTTCAGGCTCTTGTCGTCGATGGGCAGCTCGGTCTCCTGCTGGGTGGGCTTCCAGTTCTGGAACAGCGTCGTGCGCTTGGTGACCTCCTCGTTGGTCATCTCCGCGCAGCGCTGAGGACCGTCGCTGAAGCCGAACTGGAAGGCGCTGACCCGGTCGAAGGCCGTGCCGTGCGCGTTGCTGCCGGTGAAGTCCGAGGTTCCCGGGGAGTCGCGGATGAAGTTGAGCACGCCCATGACCTCGTTGAGGCCCGAACCCGTGGAGACCTGGAAGTACTGCGAAGACCCCTCGGCGACGTGCCGGAAGTAGGCGCCGGTGAAGCAGTCGGCCTGCTGTTCGAGCACGATCACGGGATCGTTCTGCGCGACGGTGCCCGCCCGGTGCTGCACGGCGTGCCCCATCTCGTGGGCCAGCACGGTGACGACCGCCAGCGGACCGAAGCTGTTGTTGAGCTCGGGCAGCAGCGTCCCGCGGTCCCAGGCGACGAGGTCCTCGGACGGGCAGTAGAAGGCGTTGACCATGCCCGCGGTGTTCTGCTTGCACAGCTGCCCGCCTGGAGCCCCCGAGTCGTAGGAGATCAACCGCTTGACGGGCTCGAACTTCTTGCCGTCGAACGCCTGCGGGAAGGCTTCGGCCCAGTAGGCGTCGACGTCGGCGACGGCGTTGCGGGCGAGCTTGTCCATCTCGCCGTTGTCGGTGCCCTCCACCGGGAGCGGGGCCTGCGGAGCGCCCTCCTTCGGCCCGCTCGGACCGTCGGCGGCGGGAAGCCCCGCCACGCTGGTGGTGGAGTAGCCGCCCAAGGTCGTGGGAACGCCGCTGATGACCTGTGCGCATCCGCTGACCAGGGACGCGCAGGCGATTACCGAGACCGCGGCGCCGAGGACCCGCCCCCGCCGCCGGTTTGCCGTCGCCACCACTACACGCGCCCCATCTCGCTGCCGGTACCGAACTCGTTCGCCGTGGGCCGGTCGCGCGGCCCGGTCTTCGCGCAGCAGCCTATCGGGTGACCGATCTTCGTCACGGCCGATCTGGTCGGAGGCCGTTCGCGGGTGGCAGGAAGGTTCCCACGCTCACGTCAGGCACCCGCCCCAGCCGGAGCGCACCCCATCCGCGAAGGCCGCGATCCGATCGAAACCGCTCAGCGGTGCCTCGTCGCCGCCGCGGGACACCGCGTCGGATTCGAGGACGACCTGCACCGCCTCGTCCAGGTCTCCCGGCGACAGGTTCGGCTGCTCCGCGGTGAACGCGCCGGTCAGGCAGACGATGTCGGTGCCGTTCGCCCGGTGGCCGAGGTCGGTCAGGGCCGCCAGCGCGTAGCGGGAGGCCAGCAGCGTGGTGACCGCCTGGTCGCCGATGTCGTCGTGGGTGCGGCGCAGCGCCTCCGGATCGGCGGCGACCGTCGGGGGAGAGGGGCAGAAACCGACCGGCCCGCCGGCGCCGGGGCAGCCGGTGGAACGCGCCGGAGGGACCCATCGCCCGCCCAGGTCCGCGACCGCGGTCCCGAAGCGCTCAGCCACCGGCGCCGTGTCCAGGACCGACTCCAAGGGAGCGTTCGGGTCGTCGTCGACCGGTTCGGCGACCCCGCTCTCGGTCACCTGGGTGCAACCGCGGGGGCCTCCGGTGAAGCCGTGCTGGAAGGCCGTCACCCGGTCGAAGGCGGTGCCGTGCCCGGAGGTGCCGATCGGATCGCGGAAGACGGTGATGGCGCGCAGCGCGTCGTCGAGCCGGTCCGGGTCGGTGCGCAGGTGCGGGGCGTGCCCGTCGGAGACCCATCGCAGGAAGGACCCCGCGTAGCAGTCGGCCATCGACTCCAGCCGCAGCGGTTCGCCCTCGGCGAGCCCGGCTCGCTGCTGCACCGCGTGCCCGATCTCGTGGGCCAGCACCACCGCCACCGCCGTGTCCCCGTAGTGCTCGCGCAGCACCGGCAGCAGCGCGGCGCGGTCCCAGGCGATGGCGTCCACGGACTGGCAGTAGTACGCGTTGCCCTCGACCTCCCGCGGCTCGGAGGCGCAGGGCGGGGCGGTGCCGGTGCTGCCGGTGTCGACCGAGAAGAACCCGCCGTCGAGGTCCCGCCAGGGCGAGCCGAAGGTGTCGGGGTAGGCGTGGGCCCAGTAGCGCTGGACGTCGGTGACGACGGTGGCCGCCAAGCGGTCGGTCCCACCACGGTCCGTGCCGTGCACGAACGCCGGATCGACCGTGGGTTCCGACACATTCGGCGCCTGCTCGACGGGCGTCGTGCAGGCGCTGATGATCAGCCCGATGGTCACCGCGACAAGTCCGAATGCACGCACGCGCCCCAGCTTCCCACCTGCCTCGGGGTGTGCGCGGGCGTCGGGTGCACATCGCACGCGAGCGCGTCGAGCGAGATATGGTCCGCTCCCGTGAGAGCCGTCCACCGCTTTACCGTCCGGGCCCACCTGCCCGAGCCGCTCAGCCCGCTGGGCAAGTTGGCGACGAACCTGCGCTGGGCGTGGCATCCGCCCACGCAGGACCTGTTCTCGGCGGTCGACCCGCAGGTGTGGGCGGCGGTGGGGGCGGATCCGCTGCGCCTGCTCTCGGAGGTGCCCGCCGAGCGGTTGCGGCAGTTGGCCGCCGACGAGGACTTCCTGGCGCGCACCCGCGCGGTGGGCGACGATCTGCGCCGCTACCTCACGGTTCCGCGCTGGTACCAGCAGCGTCAGGACGAGGGCGCGGGACTTCCCGCGTCGATCGCCTACTTCTCCATGGAGTTCGGTCTCACCGAGGCGCTGCCGAACTACTCCGGCGGGCTCGGCGTGCTCGCGGGTGATCACCTCAAGTCGGCCTCCGACTTGGGGGTTCCCCTGATCGGTGTCGGCTTGCTCTACCGCTCCGGCTACTTCCGGCAGGGCCTGTCGTCGGAGGGCTGGCAGGTCGAGCACTACCCGGTGATCGATCCGCGCGGGTTGCCGCTGGAGGTGCTCACCGACGAGGACGACCGCCCGGTGGTGGTCAAGGTCGCCATGCCCGCGGCCCGCACGCTGCACGCCAGGGTGTGGAAGGCGCAGGTCGGACGGGTTCCGCTGCTGCTGCTGGACAGCGATCTGCCGGACAACGACGACGAGCTCCGCAGCACCACCGATCGGCTCTACGGCGGCGACGCCGAGCACAAGATCCGCCAGCAGATCCTCGCCGGTGTCGGCGGGGTGCGGGCCGTGCGCGCCTACTGCCGGCTCACCGGGCATCCGCAGCCCGAGGTCTTCCACACCAACGAGGGGCACGCCGGTTTCCTGGGCCTGGAGCGCATCAGGGAGCTGCAGACCGACCCGGGGCTGGACTTCGACCAGGCCACGGCCGCGGTGCGGGCCGGGACGGTGTTCACCACGCACACCCCCGTCCCGGCCGGCATCGACCGGTTCCCGGTGGACCTGGTGCGGCGCTACTTCGACGACGGTTCTCAGCAGCCGCTGCTGCCGGGGGTGCCCGCTGATCGCGTGCTGGCGCTGGGCGCCGAGGACAACCCGGGCATGTTCAACATGGCGCACATGGGTCTGCGGTTGGCGCAGCGGGCGAACGGGGTCTCGGAGCTGCACGGCGAAGTGATCCGCAAGATGTTCCGCAATCTCTGGCCGGGCTTCGGGGTCGAGGAGGTCCCGATCCGCTCGGTCACCAACGGGGTGCACGGGCCGACCTGGTCCGCCCGCGAACTGGGCAAGCTGCTCGGGGAGTCCGAGATGGACAGCGGTGCCGGGTTGCGCGGCATGGAGCCGGTGAGCGATTCGCTGCTGTGGGAGCTCCGGTGCTCGCTGCGTCAGCGGCTGATCGACGAGGTGCGGCGCAGGTTGCGCGTCGCCTGGCAGCAGCGGGGCGCCTCGGACCTGGAACTGGGCTGGTGCGACTCGGTTTTCGACCCCGAGGTGCTCACCATCGGTTTCGCGCGAAGGGTTCCCACCTACAAGCGGGCGACGCTGATGTTGCGCGACACCGACCGGTTGCGGGACCTGCTGCTGGATTCCGAACGTCCGGTGCAGATCGTGGTGGCGGGCAAGTCCCACCCGGCGGACGAGGGCGGCAAGGCGATGATCCAGCGGATCGTGCGCTTCGCCGACGGCGCCGATGTGCGGCATCGCATCGTGTTCCTGCCGGACTACGACATGTCGCTGGCCCGCTACCTGGTGTCGGGCTGCGACGTCTGGCTGAACAACCCGGTGCGGCCGTTGGAGGCGTGCGGGACGTCGGGGATGAAGGCCGCGCTCAACGGCGTGCTGAACCTCTCGGTGCGCGACGGCTGGTGGGACGAGATGTACGACGGCCGCAACGGGTGGGCGATCCCCACGGCCGACGGCGTCAGCGACCCCAACCGGCGGGACGATCTGGAAGCCACGGCGTTGTACGAGCTGATGTCCGAGCACGTGGCGCCGATGTACTACGAGCGCAACAGCGATGGCGTGCCGGGCAAGTGGATGTCGATGGTCCGCCACACCCTGGCGACCTTGGGACCGAGGGTTCAGGCGTCGCGCATGATCCGCGAGTACGTCGACGGTCATTACACGCCCGCCGCGCAGTCGGCGCGCGCGATGTTCGACGACGACTTCCGCGGTGCGCGGGAGCTGGCCGACTACCGGCGCCGGTTGCAGGCGGCGTGGAACCGGGTTCGGGTCGGTGACACCGAGATGTCGGTGGATCACGGGACGCCGCTGCTCGGCGGTCAGGTCACGGTGCGCGCCAGGGTGGACCTGGCCGGTCTCGATCCGTCCGATGTGGACGTCGAGGTCGTGGTGGGCCGGGTCGACGACAACGACGTGCTGCACGACTTCGTCACCGCGTCGATGAAGCCCATCGGAGATGACCGGTACGCGGCCGCGGTGACGCTGCCGCACGCGGGCCCGGCCGGCTACAACGTCCGGGTCCTGCCTCGGCACCCGTTGCTGTCGGAGCCCGCGGAACTGGGCAAGGTCGTCCTCGCGGGCTAGTGGTCAGCGGATCCGGCGCAGCCCGATCCCGCCGAGCGCCAGGAAGATCAGGGCGGTGACGCACACGCCCGGCCAGCCGTGGAGGCCGTAGGTGAGGCTGCCCGCGGCCGAGCCGATCGCGCCTGCCAGGAACGTCGAGAGCATGAAGATGGTGTTCAGGCGCCCACCTGAGGCGGGGTCGACCGACAGCGCCGCGTTCTGGTTGGCGGCTTGGCCGACCTGCAGGCCGATCGGCACGGCCGCGGTGCCCAGCAGCAGGGCGGTCAGCGAGTTCGTGCCCAGGGCGAGCACTAGGGCGGCGAAGGCGAGCACGGTCAGTCCGATCGCGCCGACGAGCCGAGGCCCGCGGCGGTCGACCATCTTCCCGGCCACGGGCGCCAGCGCGGCGCTGAGCAGTCCGAGCAGGCCGACGAGTCCTGCTTCGGCGACGGTGAAGTCGTGCGGTGGTGCGGTGAGCACGAGGGCGAGGGTGGTCCAGACGGCGTTGAACGCGGCGAAGCTGCCCGCCTGGCGCAGGCAGGCTCGGCGCAGGCCCGGTTCGCGGCGCAGGTAGCCGGGCAGCGAGCGCAGCAGCGCCCAGTAGCGCACCGGGTTCCGCTCGCCGTCGCTCGGCAGCGCGCGAACCGTCCACAGGCCCACGACCAGCGTGAGCACCGCTGCCGCGGCGAAGACCCAGCGCCAGCCCAGCAGTTCGGCGAGCTGGCCGGACACGACCCGGGCGCCCATGATCCCGGTGATCAACCCGGCCTGCACCCAGGACATGGCGGTGCCGCGCTGCGCCGGGTCGGCCAGTTGCACGACCAGCGGGATGAGGATCTGCGGCACGACGGTGGTGACCGCGGCGAGTCCGGTGAGCACCGCGAGCACCGGCAACGACGGTGCGAGGGAACTTCCCACCAGCAGGAGCGCGGTGAGGACGCTGAGCGCGCCGACCATCCTGCGCCGGTCCCTGCTGTCGCCGAGGGGGATGACGAACAGCAGACCGGCGGAGTAGCCGAGCATCCCGGCGGTCACCACGATGCCCGCGGTCGGCGGCGAGGTGCCGAAGGTGTGGGCGACGGGGCCGATGATCGGTTGCGCGAGGTAGATGTTGGCGACGGTGACACCGGCGCACAGCGCGGCGGCGAACAGCAGCGCACGGCTCAGGCGGCCGGTGTCGGGGGCGACGGTGGTCATCCACTCTCCGCAGGCGAAACGGTGTAACCAACTGGTTGGTTGCAGTCTCTCCGCGCCCAGAACTCGTGTCAACCGAATGGTTGGTCACAGCGGTACAGTGCGGCTGTGTCCCGCAACGCCGAAGCCACCAAGGCCCGGATCTTCCAGGCCGCGACGACCGAGTTCGCCGAACACGGCATCGCCGGCGCCCGCGTCGACCGCATCGCCAAGCAGGCCCAGGCCAACAAGCAGCTGATCTACGCCTACTTCGGCAGCAAGGACGCACTGTTCACCGCAGTCCTGGAAGCGGCCATGGCCGAGCTCGCGGCCGAGGTGCCCATCGACGGCGAAGACCTCCCCGGCTACGTCGACCGGCTCGCCGCCTACCACTCGGCCAACCCCCACGTCCTGCGTCTGCTCATGTGGGAATCGCTGGAGCGCGGCGACAGCGGTGTGGCCGCCGAGTCCGAACGCGCCGAGCACTACCGGGACAAGGTCGACGCGGTCCGCCGGGCCCAGGACAACGGCAAGGTCACCGGAGCGATCGACCCGGGAATGCTCGTCCTGCTGTCCCTCGGCACGATCAGCTGGCCCCTGGCCGTTCCCCAGCTGCGCCGCCTGATCCTCGGCGAGACCAAGGTCGACGACCTGCGCTCCGCGTCACGCGAAGCCGTCCGCCGCCTCACCGACCCCACCTGAACCGATCGGCGCAGGGGAACCTTTCGCGCACTCCGGTGACAGAAAGGTTCCCATCCTCACAACGCCCCATGGCCTGCACGCCGGTCCGCTTTCGATGGGGCAGGGTGGGGGCATGAGTGAAACCATGCGTGCCATCACCCAGGACGCCTACGGCGGTCCGGAGGTGCTGCGCGAGGCACAACTGGACAAGCCCGAGCCGGGACCGAGCGAGGTCCTGATCCGCGTGCGCGCCGCCGGGGTCAACCCCACCGACTGGAAGCACCGCGCCGGCCAGGGATTCCTCGGTGAACCTCCGCGCATCCTCGGCTGGGACGTCTCCGGCGTCGTCGAGGCCATCGGAACCGGCGTGACCCTGCACAAGCCGGGCGACGAGGTCTTCGGCATGCTGCCCTACCCGTTCGGGCTCGGTTCGCACGCCGAGTACGTGACCGGTCCGGCGCGAGCCTTCGTCCCCAAGCCCACCGGGGTGGACCACGTGCAGGCGGGAGCCATCCCGCTCGCCGCGCTGACCGCGTGGCAGGCGCTGAACGACACCGCCGATCTGCAGGCGGGCCAGCGAATCCTGATCCACGCGGCCGCGGGCGGCGTCGGGCACCTCGCCGTGCAGATCGCCAAGGCCAAGGGCGCCCACGTCATCGCCACCGCGAGCAAGAGCAAGCACGAGTTCCTGACCGGGCTGGGCGTCGACGAGCTCATCGACTACACCTCGGCCGACTTCACCGAGGTCGTCAGCGATGTCGACGTCGTCCTCGACCCGATCGCCGCCGACTACCGCAGCCGCTCGTTGCACGTGCTGCGCAAGGGCGGAATCCTCGTCTCGATCCTGCCCTACGACCGGGACGAGCTCGTCGCCGAAGCCGAGGAGCTCGGCGTGCGCGCCGAACTCATGCTCGTCGAAGCCGACCAGGCCGGGATGCAGTCCGTCCGCGAGCTGGTCGAGTCGGGCAAGCTGCGCGTCGAGATCGCCGGGACGTTCCCGCTGGCCGATGCGGCCAAGGCCCACGCGCAGGGCGAAACCGGGCGCACCCAGGGCAAGCTCGTGCTGACCATCGACTGAAGCAACGCGCGAAAAGCAGCAGGGGAACCTTCCTGCCACTTCGGTTGGCAGAAAGGTTCCCCTGCTCCTAGTTCACGGACAGGCGCTGGCGGGTTTCGGTGACCCGGGGAGACCACGGCGCCAGCTCTTCGGCGCGCGCCAAGGCGGTCCGGGCCGCCGCGTTGTCGTGCAGGGCCATGTGCGCGCGGGCGAGGGTGGTGAGGTCGTCGGCGCGCGAGAGCGGTGAGTGGTTGTAGTCCGCGCCGCTGGTGGACAGCCGGACCGCGTTGTCGGCGTCGCCCTCGATCAGGGCCAGCAGCCCGTTGGTGCCGTTGAGGTCGAACTCGGGATAGCCCAGCTGCACCGCGTCGTGAAGGGCCTTCTTCGCCGTCGGGAGCAGGCTGTCGGCCGGCATCTGCCCGGACTCGACCGCCTTGAAGCCCAGCCCCGCCAGACCCGCCAGCAGGTACGCCATCTTCCGCGGCGGAACGTCGTTGTCGGACAAGAACTTCAACAGCAGCAGCACGCCCGGAGCGTAGAGCCCGCGCGATTCCAGCACCGCGATCTGGCACGACACCGTCGCGTTGATGCCGGGAAAGCGCTCCGCGAGTTCGTCGGCGCGGGCCTGCGCCGTGTCGAGGTCGCCGACGCGCAGCGCCTCGTAGGCGCGGGCCGCCAGCGGAGCGGCGAGGAAGTCCGAGCGTTCCGGCTCGGCCATCCGGGGAAGCGAGAACAGCAGCCAGCCGGTCGACGTCGTCAGAGGCACCCGCTTGGGCCACAGCTTGACGAGCATGAACGCGCTCATCGCCAGCGCGAGACCCCGCCCGAACGCTCCCGGCACCCACAGCCACGCAGCGGCCACCGAGGCCACGCCCACCAGCGCCGAAACCAGCCCGGCCAGCCAGCAGCGCAGGATCACCGGCGAGCGCCACGGCCCGATCTGCGCCCGCAACGTCACCGGCAACGCCCGGAACGTGAAGGTCACGCTGCCGCGCTTGAAGGACGCGACCTCCCGCATCGCGCCGAACACGACCTGCCGAACGCGCAGCCCGAAGATCACCGACCCGAGCAGCAATCCGACCTGCGTCGCCACCGGCAGCAGGATCGCTCCCGCCACGCCACCGAACCAACCCGCCACGACACCCGCGAAACCGGTGCCGAGGACCAGTTCGACCGCCGCTAGGACAACCGCGCCCACCACGGTGACCAACACCCATGGGCGGAACAAAAGGCTCTGCGCTCGCACAAGGCCCGGAGCCTACGGGACCAGCACCCACCGGGGAGGCGCTTTGCTCGCCCTGGTCGCCGCGCGGGGCGCGGACGTGGGCGAGGGAACCTTCCTGTCATCGCCTGCCCGGCGCGTGACAGGAAGGTTCCCTCGCGCAGGTCAGGCGACGGCGGCGGTGGTGGGAAGGCCCGCTTCCTTCCACGCGCGGAATCCGCCTGCCAGGTCGGTGGCCTTGGTGAGGCCGAGCTCCTGGGCTTGGGCGGCGGCGAGGCTGGAGGCGTAGCCCTCGTTGCAGACCAGCACGATCGGGCGTTGCGGGTGCAGGCCGTCGAGGCGGTGGCTGCCGGCCGGATCGAGGCGCCACTCCAGGACGATGCGTTCCACGGTGAGGGCACCCGGGATCTCACCGTGGATGAGGCGGTCGGATTCCGGCCGGATGTCGACGATCAGGCCCCCGGTGCGCTGGAGCTCGAAGGCCTCCTGCGGGCTGACCCTGGCGAGTTTCTCCCGGGATTCGGCCAGCAGGTGCTCGATCCCGTACGGGCCGTGGCTGATCAGCTCTTCGCGGGGCTTCGGGATGTGCGGCATCACACGACCTCGCTTCGTTGCGGAGGGACGGCGGGGATCTCGGCCAGGTCGGCGTAGTAGCGGACCGGGAGCAGCGGCGGTGAGTAGGCGTGCACGCTGGCGGAGTTGACCGAGCTGACGTTGGTGACCTGGTGCGCGCGTCCGGCGCCGAACCCGATGCCGTCACCGAGGTCGTGGTGCTGGGTGCGAACGGGGCCGCTCGCGTAGCGGTAGTCCTCGCGCAACCCTCCGAACAGGACTGAGAACGATCCCGACGCACCGCCGTGGTCGTGGGCCGGTGTGCCTTGGCCAGGGGCCCAGGACAGCAGCCAGAGTTCGACGCCCGCGGTCAGGCCCAGCTTGGCCCACCACCGCTGCTGCTCGTCGATGCGCACGATGTTCATCAGTGGCGTGGTCAGCTCGCTGGTCACCAGGCCGGTGAGGTCGCGGAGCTCGCACGGGGTCCAGTTGAGGTGGTCGGGGCGGATCAGGTCCCGCAGCAGCGTCAGGTCGAAGGCGGGGTGCACTTCGGCTTCGCCGAGCGCGGGCACGGGTGCGGTCGGGGTGTACTCGGATTGCGGGGAGGTCGGCCGTTCCGGCTGCGTGATGCTCAAGGGGTGTCTCCAGGTGTCTTGTGTGCACCGGCACGACACGGCGCACCCCTGCTGCGAGAGGTGCTGGGGTGGCTGGATGATTCGTCGTGCCGCGATGAAGTCGCGTGAAGCGGGAGGTCTCTCGGACCGCTTTCAGCGACAGGCGGAGGCGGTGACCCGGAACAGGTCGATCACGCGATCGCGGGTGAGCAACGAATCGGACACGTCGCAGATCGTGGCACCGGGTCGTCGCCGGGGCCAGTGGTTGAGCGGGGTTCCCGGCATGTGGACCGGCGTGAGGCGCGAGGTCGATCATCGGGCGCGCGGCAGTGGCATCCCGCCCGCAGGGAGTGCGGCGTCGGCGGGAACAATGGGCTCAGAGGGGACCGGCCGGAGCCTGTGGCGGTCCCGGACGGAGACGAACGCCGAGTGCGCGCCCGGGGCGCCGCCGCGGTCAGTCACGGCTGGGAGGTAGACGTGGACGACCTGGTCATCCAGATGGATGGCGTCGGTGTCCGGCGAGGCAAGACGACGCTGTTGGCCGACGTGAACTGGTCTGTGGAGCTCGACGAGCGCTGGGTCGTGCTGGGCCCCAACGGCGCCGGCAAGACCACGCTGCTGAAGATGGCCAGCACGGAGATGCACCCGAGCACCGGCACCGTCGACGTCCTCGGCGAGCGGCTCGGCAAGACCAACGTGTTCGACATCCGGCCCTTGATCGGGCTGTGCTCGGGCGCGCTGGTCAACCGCGTCCCGGGCGACGAGCTGGTCCGCGATGTCGTGGTCAGCGCCGGGTATTCGGTGTTCGGCCGCTGGCGCGAGGAGTACGACGCGCTGGACACCGACCGCGCCGTTGAGCTGCTCGAACTGCTCGGTGTCGCGCACCTCGCCGACCGCGAGTTCGGCACGCTGTCCGAGGGCGAGCGCAAGCGGGTCATGATCTCCCGCGCGCTGATGACCGATCCCGAGCTGCTGCTGTTCGACGAGCCCGCGGCAGGGCTCGACCTCGGTGGCCGCGAGGACCTCGTCGCGCGCCTGTCGACCCTCGCCATGGACCCTGACGCGCCCGCATCGGTGCTGGTCACGCACCACGTCGAGGAGATCCCGCCGGGCTTCACCCACTGCCTGCTGCTGCGCGACGGCGGCATCGTCGCCCAGGGGCTGCTCGACGCCGTGCTCACCGAGGCCAACCTCTCGAAGACCTTCGACCAGAACCTCGAACTCCAGCGGGCGGGTGACCGGTACTTCGCCCGCCGCCGTCCCTGACCTGCGCTCAGGCCCCGGAGGTGTCGTTTGCGCACCGCCGGTGAGGTCTTCGGCGATGTTGAGATCGGTGACACAGCAGATGTGGCGCGGGGCGCGATAGCCTCGCCTGCGGCACGAGCGGTGGTTCGACGAGGAGGTTGCTGCGTGGGCGAGTTCGTCAGGCTTGAGGTCGAAGGCGCGATCGGCACGATCCGGCTGGATCGACCGAAGATGAACGCGCTGAACAGGCAGATCGAGACCGAGTTGCGGGAAGTGGCGATCGAGGCCGCTGAGCGCGACGACATCCGCGCGGTGATCGTCTACGGCGGCGAGAAGGTCTTCGCTGCCGGCGCGGACATCAAGGAGATGGCCGACATGTCCTACGCGGACATGGCCGCCAAGGAGCAGCGCGGGCTGTCGGATGCGATGAGCCAGGTCGCGGCCATCCCGAAGCCCACGGTCGCGGCGCTGACCGGTTACGCCCTCGGTGGCGGTTTCGAGCTGGCTCTGTCGTGCGACCGGCGGGTCGCGGCGGACGACATCAAGGTCGGCCAGCCGGAGATCCTGCTCGGCGTCATCCCCGGTGCCGGTGGCACCCAGCGGCTGGCGCGGCTGATCGGCCCGAGCAAGGCCAAGGACATCATCTACAGCGGCCGGTTCGTCGAGGCCGAGGAAGCGCTCGCGCTGGGCATGGTCGACGAGATCGTGCCGTCCGCCGACGTCTACGCGACGGCGAAGCGCTGGGCGGAGCAGTTCACCGGCGGTGCGGCGCGGGCCCTGGCGGCGGCGAAGGCCGCGATCGACGGTGGTCTGGACGTCGACCTGGACAACGGTCTGAAGCTCGAAACGCACCTGTTCGCGGGAACGTTCGCGACCGAGGACCAGGAGATCGGGATGAAGTCGTTCATCGAGAACGGCCCCGGCAAGGCGAAGTTCACCGGGCGCTGACCCGGCACTCAGCAGCGGAAGCAGTCGTGACGAGCACACCCCGCCTCTCAGTCCCCGGTTCGGACCGGCCGTTCGCGGTCGGCTCGTTCTAGGGGGCGAGGGTGGGGTACTCGTTCGACGTCGATGACGTCCTGTTCCTGCGCTCGACGGCGGGCCGCGAGGCCCTCGCCGAGCTCTCCGGTCTGCCGCTGACCGGCAAGTCGCGGCTGACCGACGTCGCCGCGGCACGCCGGCAGGTCGGTGACCGGTTCGCCGCCGCCGCGCTGGAAACCGCGGTGTTGCGGCGCAAAGCCGCGTCCAAGCTGGACGACAGCGGCGACTGGCTGTTCACCGATTCCGCGTTGCAGCAGGCGACCGCGAGCGTCGTCGCCCGGCACCGCGCGCAGCGCCTGGCGGGCCGCGACGTGCACGACGTGACCTGCTCGATCGGTGCCGACCTGATCGCCGTGGCCGCTGTCGCCCACCGCAGCGTGGGCTCCGATCTGGACCGGGTCAGGCTGCTCATGGCGCAGCACAACCTTGCCGCCGCCGGTCTCGAGGCGCTGCTCGTGGAGGCCGACGCGCTGCACCCGGTCACCCGGGACACCGTCGTGGTCGCCGACCCCGCGCGCCGGGACGAAGGCGGCAGGCGCCGGTGGAATCCCGCCGATCTGGTGCCTCCGCTGGACGAGCTCATGGCCGTCCACGCCGGGCGCGATCTGGTCGTCAAGTGCGCTCCTGGCCTGGACTTCGCCGCGGTCCCCGACGAGGTCGAAGCCGAGGTGGTGTCGCTGGACGGGCAGGTCCGGGAGGCCGCGTTGTGGTTCGGCTCGCTGGCCGATCCGACGGCGCGGCGCCGCGCCAGCGTGCTGCGGGCCGACGGCGGTGCCTGGAGCATCACCGATGCCGAACCCGACGACTGCCCGGCCGAGGACGTGCGCGAGTGGATCGTCGATCCGGACGGGGCCGTGGTGCGAGCGGGACTGGTGCGCCACTACGCCGCGCGGCACGGGCTCGTCCAGCTCGATCCGCGCATCGCCTACCTCACCGGTGATGCGCCGCCGCCGGGTGTGCGGGCCTTCCGGGTGCTCGACCACGGCCGGTTCAACGAGAAGGCGCTGCGCGCGCTGCTGCGCAGGCACGACGTGGGTCGGCTGGAGATCCTGGTGCGCGGTGTGGACGTGGACCCGGACGCGTTGCGGCGCCGGCTCAAACCCAAGGGGGCGCAGGAAGCCAGCGTCGTGATCACCCGGGTCGGGGATCAGGGGATGGCCTACCTGTGCCGCGCCGAGCGCACCTGAGCAGCCCCCGTTCCGTGACCGGCGTCACGGAACGGGGGCTTCTGCTGTGAGTGCGGCGAAATTGGGAGGCAGTGCCGCAGGGGCCTTCTCTATGCTTGTGCGGAGTATGGGTACGTCGTCTGTGAAATCTCCGCTCGCTGATCTGCGGGAACGTTTGCCCGAGCTGATGCTGCAGGACCAGCGTCGGCTGCGTCGACGCATCGAAGGCGCCCGCAAGATCCGCGATCCCGAGGCGCTGCGGTCGGTCACCGCGGAGATCACCGGCGACGTCGAGACCGCGGAGCTGCGGGTGCAGCGCCGCCGCGACGGCACTCCCAAGATCACCTATCCGGACAGCCTGCCGGTCAGTCAGCGACGGGACGACCTGCTCGCCGCCATCCGGGACAACCAGGTCGTCATCGTCGCAGGTGAGACCGGGTCGGGTAAGACCACGCAGCTGCCCAAGATGTGCATGGAGCTCGGGCGCGGCATCAAGGGCGTCATCGGCCACACGCAGCCGCGCAGGCTCGCGGCGCGGACCGTGGCCGAGCGGGTCGCCGAGGAGCTGGGCACCGAGATCGGCGGTGCGATCGGCTACCAGGTGCGGTTCACCGAGCGCACCGGCGACGACACCCTGGTCAAGCTGATGACCGACGGCATCCTGCTCGCCGAGATCCAGCACGACCGGCTGCTGCGCCGGTACGACACGCTGATCATCGACGAGGCGCACGAACGCAGCCTCAACATCGACTTCATCCTCGGTTACCTCAAGCAGCTGCTGCCGCGCCGCCCCGACCTGAAGGTGATCATCACCTCGGCGACGATCGACCCGGAGCGGTTCTCCCGTCACTTCGACGACGCTCCGGTCGTGGAGGTCTCCGGCCGGACCTACCCGGTCGAGGTGCGCTACCGCCCGCTGCTGGAGGACTCCGACGACGAGGAGGACCCGTCGACGGACGTCCGGGACCAGCCGCAGGCCATCTGCGACGCTGTCCGCGAGCTGTGCGCCGAGGGCCCCGGCGACATCCTCGTGTTCCTCAGCGGGGAGCGGGAGATCCGCGACGCTGCCGACGCGCTGGCGCAGCTCGCGCTCCGCGACACCGAGGTGGTGCCGCTGTTCGCGCGGTTGAGCGCCGCCGAGCAGCACCGGGTGTTCCAACGCCACTCCGGGCGCAGGATCGTGCTGTCGACCAACGTCGCGGAGACGTCGCTGACCGTTCCCGGCATCAAGTACGTCATCGACCCGGGCACGGCCCGCATCTCCCGCTACAGCTTCCGCACGAAGGTGCAGCGGCTGCCGATCGAACCGATCTCGCAGGCCTCGGCGAACCAGCGCAAGGGCCGGTGCGGCCGGGTTTCCGAGGGCATCTGCATCCGGCTGTACTCGGAGGAGGACTTCGAGTCCCGGCCGGAGTTCACCGACCCGGAGATCCTGCGCACCCACCTGGCTTCGGTGATCCTGCAGATGACCTCCCTGGGACTCGGTGAGATCGAGTCCTTCCCGTTCCTGGAACCGCCGGACCGCAGGCAGATCACCGACGGCGTCAACCTGCTGCACGAACTCGGCGCTCTGGAGAGCAGCAAGTCCGCCGACGAGCGCAAGCTCACGCGGATCGGCCGCAGCCTCGCCCAGCTGCCCATCGACCCGCGCCTGGCGCGGATGGTGCTGGAGGCCGAGCGCAACGGTTGCGTGCGCGAGGTGCTGGTGATCGTGGCGGCGCTGTCCATCCAGGACCCGCGCGAACGCCCGGCCGAACACCAGCAGGCCGCCGACCAGAAGCACGCGCGTTTCGTCGACAAGGAAGCCGAATCCGACTTCCTCTCCTACCTGCGCCTGTGGGAGCACCTGCGCTCCCAGCAGAAGGAGCTGTCCTCCAACCAGTTCCGCAAGCTCTGCCGCAACGACTTCCTCAATTACCTGCGCGTGCGCGAGTGGCAGGACCTGTTCGGCCAGCTGCGCCAGATGGTGAAGTCGATGGGGATGACGCTGGCGGATCAGCCCGCCGACGCCACCCGCGTCCACCAGTCGTTGCTGGCCGGTCTGCTCTCGCACATCGGCCTCAAGGACGTCGAGAAGCGCAACGGCGCGCAGCGTTCCGGCCCGCCCGGGCGAGGCGGCAACGAGTACCAGGGAGCCCGCAACGCGCGGTTCGCGGTGTTCCCCGGGTCGTCGTTGTTCAAGAAGCCGCCGCGCTGGGTGATGGCCGCGGAACTGGTGGAAACCTCCCGCCTGTGGGCGCGCATCGTCGCCCGCGTCGAGCCGGAGTGGATCGAGCAGCTGGCCGGACACCTGGTCAAGCGCAACTACAGCGAACCGCACTGGGAGAAGGACCGGGCAGCCGTCGTCGCCACCGAGCGGGTCACGCTCTACGGCGTGCCGCTGGTGGTGGACCGCAAGGTCAACTACGGGCGCATCGATCCCGAGGTCAGCCGCGAGCTGTTCATCCGGCACGCGTTGGTCGAGGGCGATTGGGAGACCCGGCACGAGTTCTTCCGACAGAACCGGGCGCTGCTCGACGAGGTCGAGGGCCTCGAAGAACGCGCTCGCCGCCGCGACATCCTGGTCGACGACGAGACGCTGTTCGAGTTCTACGACCAGCGCATCGGCGACGAGGTGGTCTCCGGCAGGCACTTCGACACCTGGTGGAAGAAGACCCGCCGCGATCAGCCCGACCTGCTCAACTTCGAGAAGTCCATGCTGATCAACGAGCGCTCGGCGCAGGTCAGTGACCAGGACTACCCGGACCAGTGGGTTTACGGCGAGCACCGGCTGAACCTGACCTACCAGTTCGAGCCGGGCGCCGACGCCGACGGCGTCACCGTGCACATCCCGCTGCAGGTGCTCAACCAGATCGACGCCGAGGGCTTCGACTGGCAGATCCCCGGCCTGCGGGAAGAGCTGGTGACCACGCTGCTCAAGTCGCTGCCGAAGCAGACCCGGCGCAACTTCGTGCCCGCTCCGGACTTCGCCAAGGCCGTGCTCTCCCGCGTGGGACCCGACGACGGGCCGCTGCTGGAGACGTTGCAGCGCAGCCTCCGACAGCTGACCGGCGTCGAGGTGCCGCGCGCGGAGTGGGATCCGGAGCGGGTTCCCGAGCACCTGAAGATGACCTTCCGCGTGGTGGGCCGGCGCGGGCGCAAGCTCGCCGAGTCCAAGGACCTCGAATCGCTGAAGCTGCGGCTCAAACCCAAGGTGCGCGAGGAGATCTCGGCAGCGGCCGACGACATCGAGCAGGACGGGCTGCGTTCCTGGAGCTTCGGTGAGCTGCCGCGCACCTTCTCCGAGCAGCGTTCCGGGCACGCCGTGAAGGCGTATCCGGCGTTGGTGGACGAGGGCGAGAGCGTTGCGGTGCGGATGTTCGACACCGAGCAGGAGCAGCGGCGTGCGCTGTGGAACGGCACGCGCCGGTTGCTGCTGCTCAACGTGCCGTCGCCGGCGAAGTCCATCCAGCGCGGCATGAACGCGACAAGCCGCCTGGTGCTGGGTGGGAGCCAGTACGGCGACCTGGGTTCGGTCCTCGACGACTGCGTGCGCTGCGCCGTGGACAAGCTGATGGCCGACAACGGCGGGCCCGTCTGGGACGGCGACGCCTTCACCTCGCTCGAGGCGAAGGTCCGCGCCGGGCTGGGCGAGTACACCGTGGCGGTGCTGGCCGAGGTGGAGCGTGTTCTGGTCGCGGCCCAGCGGGTCGAGACGGTGCTCGCCGATCGCCCCAAGGGCATGTCGACGGAGTCGCTGGCCGACATCCGTCGGCAGCTGGAAGGCCTGCTGCACCCCGGATTCGTCACCGCTACCGGCTTCGACAGGCTCCGCGACCTGGTTCGCTACTTGGGCGCGATCGAGCAGCGGCTGGACAAGGCGCAGCACCAGCCGCAGCGCGATCGGGAGTGGATGCACCAGGTGGACGAGGTCAGGCAGCGCTATCGGGACCTGCTGGACGCGGTGCCGCCGGGCCGTTCGCCCAGTGAGGGGCTGCTCGACGTGGGTTGGATGATCGAGGAGCTGCGCGTGAGCCTGTTCGCGCAGTCCTTGGGAACTCCGCGGCCGGTTTCGGTCAAGCGCGTGCACCGCGCGATGGACAAGCTCCAGGACTGAGCGCCTGTCGCTCGCGCGGCAGCGCCCATGACGGATCGCACTCATGATTCCCCCAGGAATGGTGCGAAATTCGTGCCCGCGTGACGTCTTTCGGGCCGGACAACAACGAGTATCCCGCATCGAACACGCGTTCGCACCACTCGAAAGGGTGGAAGACTCAGGAAGAATCAGCAAGAACTGCGAAGTGCGGTCCCGTGAAAGGGGTCCGCGGAAATGCGCGGTCGATCCGATCGCTCGGCGAGTCCGGTCCCCGAGCCGGACTCCGCGGAGGAGGGGAACCGCTCAGAAGCTGGCGGGCGAGACGGCGATTCCGAGCGCCCCGGGTCCCGTGTGGGCTCCTATGATCGCGCTGGTCTCCTCCAGGGTGACCCGGCGGACCTGCGGCAGCTGCGAGCACAGCGCGTCGAGGACCTGCTTGGCGCGATCAGCGGCCTCGAAGTGCTCCACGCCCACGTCGACCGGACCTCGGCCCGCGCGCTCCACGGCGGTCGCGACGGCCTTGCGCAGCGCCCGTTCCGGGCCGATGGCCTTGTGCAGCTGGTCGATCACGCCGTCCTTCATGATCAGCACCGGTTTGATCGACAGCGCTTCGCCGACCCACGCCTGGGCCCGGCCGATCCGGCCGCTGCGCTGCAGGTACTCCAGGGTGTCGACGTAGAGCAGCTGCGTGGTGCTGCGAAGGCGGTGCTCCAGGACGTTCATCACGTCGTGCGGTGTGGCGCCCGAGGCGGCGGCCTCGGCTGCGGCGATCACCGGGAAGCCGAGGCTGAGCCCGGTCAGCCGCGCGTCGACGACGTAGACCGGTACGCCGATCTCCGCCGCGGCGATCCGGGCGGACTGGCAGGTTTGGGACATCCCTTCGGAAATGTGGATCGAAATGATCGCCTCGACACCGGAAGCGGCGGCGTCCGCGTAATTCCAGTAGAAGGCCGGCGGCGGGGGCGGGTTGGTGGTGACCGGGACGTTGTTCCGCATTGCCTCGGCCATCTGGGGATGCAGCACCCGGCGCTCGTCGTTCTGTTCATCACCGACGGTCAGCTCCAACTGCACGATGGAGATTCCCAGCCGGTCGGCGACGTCGAGCGGAACGGAAGCCGTCGAATCGGTCACGATGGCGACGCGTCTTCTCATAGGCGTCAGGCTACTAATACGTAAGGTTCGTTCACATACTTTCCGGATGACCCGCCCCCACTTTTGCGGTGGGCGATCACCCCCGCTGAGCGAAGGTGAGTACTGTCACGGGTGGGACCTGGTTGCACCAGGGCTACTGGCAAGTAACATCCTCGGTGGTTGGCATCACTGTGCTTTCCAGCTGAGGGCATGGCAAGGTCAACCTAACCCGGACGGAAGAAGCGCCGGGTCCACAAGCAGAGCCGCTGGAGGACCAGCGAGCGTCATTTGAGTCCGCAGGAGGTCGAAGAGGGCCCATGAACATCGTCGTCCTGGTTAAGCAGGTGCCCGACACGTATTCCGAACGGAAGCTGTCTGCTGCGGATCACACGTTGGACCGCGAGTCGGCGGATGCCGTGTTGGATGAGATCAACGAGCGCGCGGTGGAGGAGGCGCTGTTGATCAAGGAGGCTCAGGGCGGCGAAGTGACCGTCGTGTGCATGGGCCCGGATCGCGCCACGGATGCCATCCGCAAGGCGCTGTCGATGGGTGCGGACAAGGCGGTGCACCTGTCCGACGAGGCGTTGCACGGCACCGACGCGCCGGCCACCGCCAAGGCGCTGGCGAAGGTCATCGGCACGGTCGAGGGAGTCGACCTGGTGATCGCGGGCAACGAGGCGACCGACGGTCGCTCCGGCGCGGTGCCGGCGATGGTCGCCGAGGTGCTGGGCTGGCCGCAGCTGACCTTCGCGCGCAAGGTCGAGACCGACGGTTCCAGCGTGAAGGTCGAGCGCGAGACCGACGCGGGCATCCTGACCGTCGAGTCCGGTCTGCCGGCCGTCGTGTCGGTCACCGAGAAGATCAACGAGCCGCGGTACCCGTCGTTCAAGGGCATCATGGCCGCGAAGAAGAAGCCGGTGAGCGCGCTGTCGCTGGCCGACGCGGGGATCGACGCCTCCGAGGTGGGCCTGGCCAGCGCCGGCTCCCAGGTCGTCGAGTCCGCTCCGAAGCCGCCGAAGTCCGGCGGTGTGAAGGTCACCGACGAGGGAGAGGGCGGCGTGGGAGTCGCCGACTTCCTGGCCGGCGAGAAGCTGCTCTGAGTCGTTCACGGTTTTCGAGGAGGCATTGATTCATGGCTGAGGTTCTGGTCCTCGTCGATCACGTGGACGGCGAGGTCAAGAAGGTCACGTACGAGCTGCTGACCGCGGCCCGTCGCATCGGTGAGCCGTCGGCGGTCGTCGTCGGCGAGCCGGGCACGGCGGGCAAGCTGTCCGAGGCGCTGGGCTCCTACGGTGCGGCGAAGGTCTACGCGGCGGAGTCCGCCGAGGCCGCCGAGTACCTGGTGACGCCGCAGGTCGACGTGCTGGCCGCGCTGGCGGGTTCGGCGAACCCGGCGGCCGTGCTGGTGCCGGCGTCGGTCGACGGCAAGGAGATCGCCGGTCGTCTGGCGATCCGCCTGGACACCGGTCTGCTGTCGGAGGTCGTGGACATCGACGATGAGGGCGTCGCGTCGCACTCGCTGTTCGGTGGCACCTACGACGCCAAGGCGAAGGTCACCAAGGGCACCCCGGTGGTCACCGTTCTGCCCGGCTCCATCGAGGCCGAGCAGGCCTCCGGTGCCGCCGCGGTCGAGCAGGTCGAGGTCCCGGCCGCGTCCGGCGCCAAGATCACCGGTCGGCAGCCGGCCGAGGCCGGCGACCGTCCCGAGCTCACCGAGGCCAGCATCGTGGTCTCCGGTGGTCGCGGTGTCGGTTCGGCCGAGTCGTTCGAGGTCGTGGAGAAGCTCGCCGACACGCTGGGTGCCGCTGTGGGTGCCTCGCGTGCCGCGGTGGACTCCGGTTTCTACCCGCACCAGTTCCAGGTCGGTCAGACCGGTAAGACGGTCTCGCCGCAGCTGTACGTCGCGCTGGGCATCTCCGGCGCGATCCAGCACCGTGCGGGCATGCAGACGTCCAAGACGATCGTCGCGGTGAACAAGGACCCGGAGGCGCCGATCTTCGAGATCGCCGACTACGGCGTCGTGGGTGACCTGTTCAAGGTCGCCCCGCAGCTCACCGAAGAGGTCACCAAGCGCAAGGGCTGACCCCTGACGCGAACGAAGCGGGCCGTGCTCACCCCGAGCACGGCCCGCTTCGTCGTCTTCATCAGCGCGCCTCGTCACGCCCCTTGCAGGCGAGCTTGTCCGCGCGTTCGTTCTCCGGGTGACCGGCGTGGCCCTTGACCCACTCCCATTGCACCTCGCCGTGACGGGAGCATTCGGAGTCCAGCCGCTGCCACAGATCGGCGTTCTTGACCGGCTTCTTCGCCGAGGTCATCCAGCCGTTGCGCTTCCACCCGCGCATCCACTCGGTGATGCCCTTGAGCACGTAGGTGCTGTCGGTGTAGACGCGCACCACCGGGATCGGCCGGGTGAGAGCGGCCAACCCCTCGATCACGGCCATCAACTCCATCTTGTTGTTGGTCGTGGTCGGATCCTTGCCGTAGAGCTCCCGCTCATGGTCGCCATAGCGCAGCACCACGCCCCAGCCGCCGGGGCCGGGATTCCCGCTGCATGCGCCATCGGTGTAGAGGTCGACGCGCTCGATCTGCATGCGCTGAATCTAGCCGCCACCGGCCGGGTGACCGGGCAGCGGCGTGCGCGGAAGGTTCCCACGCTCACACCGCTGAGGTTTCCGGGGCGGTGCGCGGAAGGTTCCCACGCTCACTTCGGAGGGTGGCGTCGCGTGCGGTGGAAGAAGGGTTCCCGTGTTCGCTCCGGAGGGCGGCGTCGGGAGCGGTGGAAGAAAGGTTCCCGTGCTCGCTCCGGAAGGTGCGTCGCGAGCGGTGGCACGAAGGTTCCCAAGCTCGTTTCGGCGGCGGCGTGCGCGGGATCCGCCGTCCGCACGAGGGTCGCCGCGGACGAGGTTCGAGGTAGGAAAGCCCCTCTGACGTGCTGCAACGGGCGGTATCGAAGGCCCGGACGGAGTAGTACGCACCTGGCATTCACCGAAAGTTCCGGCTCCGTGTCATCCGCTGGTGTGTTGGGCGTTCGCTGCGCGGCGATACACCTGGGACATGTCCGAGATGCAGCTGCTGGCCAGCGCCGCACCGAACGCGGCGGCCGACGCCCACTACTCGCTGCTCGTCGCCCGTGATTCCGACGAGGTCCACGCCGCACAACGCCTGCGCTACAAGGTGTTCGCGGAGGAGATGGGCGCCACGGTCAAGGGCGGGGAGCACGGCGTCGACCAGGACTCCTTCGACGACCACTGCGACCACCTGATCGTGCGGGAAGACCGCAGCGGCGAGGTGGTCGGCACCTACCGGATGCTGCCGCCCGCCCGCGCCTCGTCCGCCGGAATGCTCTACTCGGAAACCGAATTCGACCTCTCCGCTCTGGACCCGCTGCGCCCGTCGCTGGTGGAGACCGGCCGCTCGTGCGTGCACCCCGACCACCGCAACGGTGCCGTGGTGAGCCTCGTGTGGGCGGGAATCGCCCGGTACATGCTGCTGCACGGGCACACCATGCTCGCCGGCTGCGCGTCGGTGCCGCTGGACGACGGCGGGGTGCAGGCCGCGCACGTGTGGCGAACCGTGTCGCAGAAGCACTACGCGCCGGAGGAGCGCCGGGTGCACCCGCATCAGCCGTGGGAGCCCGGTGAGCTCAACGAGCGCTCGACGATTCCGCCCCTGCTGCGCGGTTACCTGCGCCTGGGCGCGGAGGTCTGCGGCAAGCCCGCGCACGACCCGGACTTCGGGGTGGCGGACTTCTTCGTGCTGGTCGACCTGGAACGCGCCGATCAGAGATACATGCGGTACTTCCTCGGAGAATCGGCATGAACCACTCGTGGATGCCGGAGTCGCCGTGCGGGCCGGATTGCCTGCCGCCGCGCGACCCCGGCACCGAGGTCGGCCGGCTGCGGCTGGCCATGCGCATCGGGATCACCGTCGGGCTGCTGCTGATCGGCAGCGCGATGGTGCTCGCGCTGCCTTCGCAGCTGCGGCGGAGGGCGGTGCCGAAGTGGTTCCGGATGTTGTTGCGGGCGTTGGGCATCCGTTTGGAGGTCGACGGGACCCTGTCGCCGAGCGGCGGGCTGATCGTGTGCAACCACGTCTCGTGGTTGGACGTCGTGGCCCTTCAGGTGCTCACGCCGATGAAGATGCTGGCCAAGGTCGAGGTCCGATCGTGGCCGGTGCTGGGTTCGTTGGCCGGGCGGGTCGGGACCGTCTACATCGACCGCGACCGGCTGTCGGCGTTGCCCGGGGCGGTGACCACGATCGCTGACGAGCTCCGGGCGGGTTCGGTGATCGGAACGTTCCCCGAAGGCACCACGTGGTGCGGCACTGCGAGTGGTCCGTTCCGTCCCGCGGTGTTCCAGGCGGCGTTGGACGCGGGCGCCCGGATGCAGCCGGTGGCGGTGCGCTTCCGCGACGGACGCGGGCGGCTGACCACCGGGGCGGCGTTCCTGGGCGATGCGAGCCTGGCCGATTCGGTGTTGTCGGTGGCGCGCATGCGCGGTCTCGTGGTGGAGGTCGTGGTGCTGCCGGAACTGACCGGCACCGACCGCAAGGCGCTGGCACGGGAGGCGCAGGCCGCGATCACGGGAGCCACCGGCGCACGCCTCGGCCACGAGGAGCCGGCGGAGGCCATCGCCGCCTGAACCCCTCGTCCCGGATCCAGGGGAACGTCCGGCTGGGCCGGGCGGGTGGAAGGACTGGACCTCCTCCGGGGTGGAGGTTGCAGGCTGGCGTGGTGGACATCGTCGACGAAGGCCGCGACCGTTCCGACAGCGCGCTGTGGCATCCGCAGCGCCGCGCGTTCACGGCCGGGCTGATCCTGGTCATCACGCTCGTGGCGTTCGAGGCGATGGGACTGGGCACCGCACTGCCGACGATCGTGGCCGATTTCCACGCATCGCAGTGGTATTCGTGGCCCTTCACCGTGTTCCTGGCCTCCAGCGCCGTGGGAACGGTGATCGGTGGGCGGCTGTCCGACCTCCGCGGTCCGGCGCTGCCGCTGCTGGTGGCGCTGCCGTCGTTCGCGGCGGGCCTGGTGATCGCCGCCGTCGCGCAGGGCATGGCGGTTCTGCTGCTCGCGCGGGTCGTGCAGGGCCTCAGCGGGGGTGTGCTCATCGTGTCCCTCTACGTGATAATCGCCCGCGTCTATCCCGAGCGGCACCGGCCGGCCGCGTTCGGTGCGCTGTCGGCGGCATGGGTGGTGCCTGCGCTGACGGGTCCCTTGATCGCGGGGTTGCTGACCGAGCACGCGAGTTGGCGGTGGGTGTTCGGCGGCCTCGCCCCGCTGGTCTGCCTCGGTGCTGCGCTGTTGGTTCCCACGCTGCGCCGCTTCGGCGCGCCGGGTGCCCATCGCGCTGGGGCCCGTCCGGGGTTGCCGGTGGCCGCGGCGGGTGCGGCGGCCGGTGTTGTGGCGCTGAACTGGGCTGGGCAGCAGGTCTCCTTCCTCTCACTCGTGGTCGCGGTGGCGGGGTTGGTCGTGCTGGTCCCCTCATTGCTGCACCTGCTGCCGCGAGGGACGCTTCGCGCTCGTCCCGGGCTGCCGGTGATGGTGCTCTCGCGCGGTCTGCTGGCGGGACTGTTCTTCACGGCGCAGGCCTTCGTGCCGCTGAGCCTGGCGGTGGTGCACGGTTTCTCCCCTTCGGCGGCCGGGGTCCCGCTGACGGTGGGCTCGGTGGGCTGGTCGGTGGGCGCTTTCTGGCAGAGCAGGCAGCGGCGGATGCGCGGGGAGCAGATCGTCGCGGCCGGGTTCGTGCTGATCGGGGTCGGGGTGTTCGCGCTGGTGTGGGCCCTGCCGGTCTGGGGCGTGCCGTGGCTGGTGTTCGGGGGCTGGTTCGTCGCGGGGATGGGCATGGGAACTTCCGTCGCGACGACGGCGGTCGCCGTTCTGTCGCTGTCACCGGAGGCCGACCGCGGGTTCAACTCCTCGGCGCTGCAGATCTCCGACATGCTCGGGCAGGCGTTGCTGGTCGGGGCCGGTGGCGTGGTGGTCAGCGCGTTGGCCGGCGACGGGGCGCCGACCCGCGGTGTGCTGCCGCTGGATCTGCTGGTGCTGGTGGCGGTGGTGCCGGCTGCTGTGATGCTGCTCCGGGCAGGGCGGGTCAAACCGGTCTGACCTGCGTGTTCCGTCGGACCGCAGGGGAGGCGGCGGTCGGCTTGCATTACCCTGGATGAGCGATGACTTACCTCGACCACGCCGCTACGACTCCGATGCGGCCCGCAGCGGTGTCCGCGATGAGTGAGGCGTTGACCCGGATCGGCAACGCCTCGTCCCTGCACACCTCGGGTCGGAGGGCGCGGCGGCAGGTCGAGGAGTCCCGCGAGGACATCGCCGACGCCCTGGGCGCCCGGCCCTCGGAGGTGCTGTTCACCGCAGGCGGGACCGAGAGCGACAACCTCGCGGTCAAGGGCATCTTCTGGGCGCGCCGCGCGGCCGATCCGGCCCGTCGCCGGATCCTGGCCTCCACCGTCGAGCACCACGCGGTGCTGGACGCGGTGGAGTGGCTGGCCGAGCACGAGGGCGCCGACGTCACGTGGCTGGAGGCCGACGCGGCCGGCCGGATCACGCCGGAGGTCTTCGAAGAGGCTCTGACCATCGCGGATGACGTGGCGCTGGCGACGGTGATGTGGGCGAACAACGAGGTCGGCACCGTCAACCGGATCACCGAGCTCGCCGCGATCGCCGACCGGCACGGGATTCCCCTGCACACCGATGCGGTGCAGGCGGTCGAGACGCTGTCGGTGGACTTCGCGTCCTCCGGTGCCTCGGCGCTGACGATGACCGGCCACAAGGTCGGTGGTCCTTACGGCGCGGGTGTGCTGCTGCTGTCGCGCGACGTCAAGTGCACGCCGGTGCTGCACGGTGGTGGCCAGGAGCGCGAGGTGCGTTCCGGGACCCTCGACACCCCCGGAGTGCTGGGGCTGGCCGCGGCGGTGCGCGAGGCCGTCGAGGTGCGCGAGTCCCACGCGGCGCAGTTGGCGAAGCTGCGCGACGAGATGATCGACGGGGTGCGCGCGGCGGTGCCGGACGTGGTGCTCAACGGCGATCTCGGTGACGAGATCATCGCCGGTGGGCCGTCGCGGTTGCCGGGTAACGCGCACTTCACCTTCCCCGGCTGCGAGGGCGACAGCCTGCTGATGCTGCTGGACGCCAAGGGGATCGAGTGCTCCACCGGGTCGGCCTGCACCGCGGGGGTTTCCGAACCGAGCCACGTGCTGCTGGCGATGGGCGCCGATCCGAAGGCCGCGCGCGGGTCGCTGCGCTTCTCCCTGGGACACAGCTCGACCGCGGCCGATGTCAAGGCACTCACCGATGTCATCGGACCGGTGGTGCAACGAGCGCGTAGCGCCGGGTTGGCCGGGTTGCGCCGATCTTCGGCGGCTTCGGCCGCCACGGAGGTGTGAGTCGTGCGAGTGCTGGCAGCCATGAGCGGTGGAGTGGACTCCGCGGTCGCGGCGGCGCGGGCGGTCGCTGCAGGTCACGACGTGGTCGGAGTGCACCTGGCGCTGTCGGCGAAGCCCGGGACGCTGCGCACCGGTGCGCGGGGGTGCTGCACCATCGAGGATTCCCGCGATGCGCGCCGCGCCGCGGACCTGCTGGGCATCCCGTTCTACGTGTGGGACTTCGCGGAGCGCTTCACCGAGGAGGTCATCGAGACCTTCGTCGGTGAGTACGCCGCCGGCCGCACCCCGAACCCGTGCTTGACCTGCAACGAGAAGATCAAGTTCGAGGCGTTGCTGGAGAAGGCGATGGCGCTGGGCTTCGACGCGGTCTGCACCGGCCACTACGCCCGTCTGTCCGTGGTGGACGGTGTTCCGGAGCTGCGGCGCAGCCGCGACGAGGGCAAGGACCAGTCCTACGTGCTCGCGTCGCTGACCTCCGAGCAGCTGCGGCACTCGATGTTCCCGCTCGGCGGTTCGCTGAAGTCCGAGGTCCGCGAGGAGGCCGCCGAGCAGGACCTGGCGGTGGCCAAGAAGCCCGACAGCCACGACATCTGCTTCATCCCGGACGGCGACACCAAGAGCTTCCTGGAGAACAAGCTCGGGCAGGCCCCGGGGCAGCTCGTCGACGAGGAGACCGGCGCGGTCCTCGGCGAGCACACCGGCGTGCACGGTTTCACGATCGGCCAGCGCAAGGGGCTGGGCATCGACGCCCCCGCCGCGGACGGCAAGCCGCGCTACGTCCTGTCCCTCGAACCGGTTTCGGGCACGGTGACGGTCGGTTCGCGCGAGCGTCTCGCGGTCACCGAGATCGACGCGAAGCGCCCGATCTGGCCGTCCGAGCAGCCCCTCGACGGCCCGACCGAGTGCGTCATCCAGGTCCGCGCTCACGGCGGCACGGCCGACGCGGTCGCCGAGTTCGACGGCGAGAACTTCACGATCCAGCTCCGCCAAGCCCTCCAAGGCGTGGCCCCCGGCCAGGCGGTCGTCCTCTACCGCCCGGACGAAGCCGGAGACCTCGTCCTGGGCAGCGGAATCATCTCCGCCACCCGCTGACCGCTTCGGCGTTGAGGTCGACTGGTTCTTCGCGCGGTGGCTCACCGGAGATCGTGGTGTGGACGCTCGCGAGCAGGGCGCCCAGCCCGGCCAGGACGGTTGCGGCTTCGGCGAGTTGGGCTGCGTCGAGGCGGTCGGCGCCGGCGTCGGAGGCGAGGTCGTCGAGGAGCCACTGCGCTTGGCGGAGGCGCACGGCGAGGACCGTGGACTGCGCGGTCACCGCGCAGGAATCCCGGCCAGGCGGAGAGCTTCCTCGTAGCAGGTCGGGCAGGTGTCCCAGAACCAGCCGAACTCGCTGTTCTCGGCGACGAGCTCCTGCCCGCACAAGGTCGTGACCTCGGGGCCGGTCGGGTAGGAGCGCCCGTGCGGGTGCTCGTCCAGACTCGCGTGCCTCCGCCCCTCGCACGGCACCCAGTGGAACGGATACATCGGACTCCTCGGTTCTGCTCAGAGTGACTGGTTCCGGGAACCATGGTTTCGTGGTCGGACCACCTGATCAATTACCCGAAAGAGCGTTCTCACCTGCGGTTTTATCCGGATATGATCGGTTCATGGCCCGAACCACCAAGGCGAATCCGCGTGCTCGCGCGCTGGGAGCTGAGCTGCGACAACTACGGGAAGACGCCGGCTTCGGTGTTCGGGAGTTGGGACGCGTCCTGGGCGTTGGGCACACCACGATCTGGCGATACGAGTCCGGTCTCAAGCCTCCGACACCGGAAGAGGTCGCCAGCGTCCTCACCGCGCTCGGTGTGAAGGGTGAGGACAAGGAACGGGTCATCGGTGGCGCTCGTGCTGTCCGAGACCCGAACTGGTTGACGTCGGGATTTCCTGGTGTGAAGGGCGAGCTCGCGGTCATGGCGGATTTCGAGCGGACCGCGACCGCCATCACCGAGGTCCAGATGCACGTCGTGCCCGGACTGTTCCAGACCCGCGACTACATGAGCTCCATCATGGGGCCATTGCCCAGAGCGACCCGTGAAGCGCGAGTGGCGTTCCGTCTCAGCCGCAGAGAGATTCTGGACGCGCTGAATCCGCCTGAGTACGTCGTCGTGCTCGGCGAAGCGGCCCTCCGCGAGGTCTTCGGTGGGCCTGAGGTGATGGGTGAGCAGCTGCGCTACCTGATGAAGGTCGCCGAACGCCCCGGGGTGACGGTTCAGGTTCTGCCGTTCGGTGCGACGGACTGGCATCCAGCCCACGCGGGATCGTTCATGCTGTTCGAGTTCGGTGATCAGGATCCGATCGTGCACCTGGAGCACTACCGGACAGCAGCCTTCCTGCGTAACGTCAAGGACGTTCGCGACTACCAGGAGGCCGCGATCGATCTGCGACGACGAGCGATGAGTCCAGCGGAGTCACGTGATTTCATGGGCAGTCGTCTGCAAGCGATCGAAAGCGAGTTGCTCTGATGGCGTTACGTGAACCTATGAGCTGGCGGAAGTCATCTCGGTCTCATCAGGAGACAGCGTGCGTCGAGGTCGGCTCCGTGGGTTCTGGTGCTGCGGTGCGGGATTCGAAGAACCTCGACGCCGGGTACTTCACGACGACCTCGCGGCAGTGGCGATTATTCATCGAAGCCCTGAAGGCCGACCGCTTCGAGCGCTGACCGCCCCGACCACCGACGATCTAGTGCTCTCCGGTTTGTCGGGTTAGTGTCTGGCCTCACACGACGGAGTGGGAGGTCCGATGGTGGAGCTTCGGGGGAGCGCGGTCCCGGACGTGGTGCGGCGCAGCGCGGCGCGCGTGGGCGATCGGGAGGCGCTGCGGTTCGTCGATTCCGGCGGCAACGAGCGGGTCTGGACCTACGCCGAGCTCGACGCCGCGGTCAGCCGGGCTGCCGGGTTCCTGCTGGAGGCGGGGGCGGTCAAGGGCGATCGGATCGCCGCCTACGGCAAGAACTCCGACGCTTATCTGATCGGCTTCCTGGCCTGCGCCAGGGCGGGACTGGTGCACGTGCCGATCAACTACAACCTGACCGGAGGGGAACTTTCCTATCTCCTCTCCCAGTCGGGCAGTTCCCTCGCGCTGGTCGATCCCGCTTTGATGGGCAACGTCGATGCGGTGCGGGAGGAAAGTTCCCCGCAGCAGGTCATCCCGCTGCGCGACGAGACGGGATCTTTGCTGTCGCGCAGCGTCGAAGGGGAGGTTCCTGTCATCGACGTCGTGGTCGCGGACGACGACCTCGTGCAGCTGCTCTACACCTCCGGCACCACGTCGCTGCCCAAGGGCGCGATGATGACGCACCGCGCGCTGCTGCACGAGTACGTCTCCTGCCTGCAGGCGCTGGACTTCGGCGAGAACGACCTGCCGCTGCACGTGATGCCGCTGTACCACTCGGCGCAGATGCACGTGTTCCTGCTGCCGCACTTGATGATCGGCGCGAGCAACCTCCTCGTCGAAGTGCCCGATCCGGCCGACATCCTGCGCCGCATCGAGAGCGAGCGGATCACGTCCTTCTTCGCCGCCCCCACGGTGTGGGTCGCGCTGGCCAACCACGCCGACTTCGCCACCCGCGACCTCAAGGCGCTGCGCAAGGCCTATTACGGCGCCTCGATCATGCCCGGGCCGGTGCTGCAGCGACTCCGCGATCAGTTGCCCGAACTGGGTTTCTACAACTGCTTCGGGCAGTCCGAGATCGCGCCGCTGGCCACCGTGCTGCGCCCGGAGGAGCACGAGGAGCGGCCGGACTCCGCCGGTCGGCCGGTGCTGTTCGTCGAGGCCAAGGTCGTCGACGACCAGGGCGAGGAGGTCCCGGCGGGCGAGCTCGGCGAGATCGTCTACCGCTCCCCGCAGCTGTGCACCGGGTACTGGGACAAGCCGGAGGAGACCGACGAGGCCTTCCGCGGCGGCTGGTTCCACTCCGGTGACCTGGTGCGACGCGACGAGGCCGGCTACTGCTTCGTCGTCGACAGGATCAAGGACGTGATCAACACCGGTGGTGTGCTGGTCGCCTCCCGCGAGGTGGAGGACGCCCTCTACGCGCACCCGGCCGTGGCGGAGGTGGCCGTCATCGCGGTCCCGGACCCGAAGTGGATCGAGCGGATCGCGGCCGTCGTCGTCACCAAGGACGAGGTCACCGAGCAGGAACTCATCGACCACGCCCGCGACACCCTCGCCGGCTTCAAGGTGCCCAAGCAGATCCGCTTCGTCGACGACCTCCCCCGCAACAGCTCCGGGAAGCTCCTCAAGCGAGTCCTCCGCGACGAACTCGCCTGAACCCGAAACGCCGACCCGCCCGCCCGGGCTGCGGCGTGGGTCCGGTCGATAATGGGTGGGTGACTGAATCTGTTTGGGGACCGGGTGTGGCCACTGCCGTCGGGTCTGTGCCGGGGACCGACCCGGTGGAGGCCGCGCGGACGGTGGTCGGGGAGTTGCCGGAGCTGATGCCGGTGCCCGAGCTGCCCGCGCGCGGGGTCGGGGCCGACATCCTCGGGCGGACGGCCGGGCTGCTGGTCGACCTGGCGGTCGAAGTCGTGCCGTCCGGTTACCGCGTGGCCGGTACGCCCGGGATGGATCACCGGCGGGCCGTGGACCTGCTGCGCTGGGACCTCGACGCGCTGGAGCAGGCCGTCGCCGAAGCCGGTGCGCCTCGGGTCGTGAAGGTGCAGGCGGCCGGGCCGTGGACGCTCACCGCCGGGATCGAGCTGATGCGCGGGCACCGGGTGCTCACCGACGGCGGCGCGTTGCGGGACTTCGCCGAATCGCTCACCGAAGGCCTGATCGCGCACGCCGAGCAGGTCACCGCGCGCACCGGCTCGAGGGTCGTGGTGCAGCTGGACGAGCCGTCGCTGCCCGCCGTGCTGCGGGGCTCGCTGCCCACTCCCTCGGGGTACGGCAACGTGCCGGCCGTGCCCGAGCCCGATGTGCAGCGGCTGCTCGGCGAGGTCATCGAAAAGCTCGCCACGGCAACGGGATCACCCGTCGTCGTGCACTGCTGCGCGAAGCGCCCGCCCGTCGAGCTGCTGCGCCGCGCCGGGGCCGGGGCGATCTCGCTGGACGCCTCCGGGCTCGGCGACGTCACCGGCACGTTCGCCGACGAGCTCGGGGAGGCGTGGGAAGAGGGGACCGCCCTGTTCCTCGGACTGACCCCCAGCCTCGAACCGGCGGGCCAGGTCGACCTGCGCGGCATCGCCCAGCCCGCGTTCGACCTGGCGACCCGGCTCGGGTTCGGCAAGAAGACCCTCGCCGAACGAGCCGTGCCGACCCCCACCTGCGGCCTCGCCGGAGCAACACCGGCCTGGTCGCGCCGAGCCCTGTCCCTGACCAAGGACCTGGCCACGCTCTTCGCCGACGAAGCCGAATCCTGATCCGACGTCGTCCTCCGGTGGCGGATCGGCGTGCCGTTCACGGATTTCCGCCCGGTTGGTGTCCATTGTGGAATTGGGTGTGGGCGCGTCCGTTTGGACCGGTTGGTGTGGTCTCGTTGTCCGAATGTTTTGCGAAAATGGCCGTGGTCTGACCTTTGCGCTGGTAGGAAGAGCACCTGTGGGCAGTCATTGCGTCGGCGAGCTTGACCGCGTCGCTTGGATCGAGCGCAGCACGATCCGGGACGCGGCGTGCCTGACCCTGGTCCGGAACAGCGACCTCGGTCGGGTGGCCGAGTCGTTCGGGGCCGTCACGTCGCACGGGCGGTCGTTGGACATCGACGAGTTCTGCGAGGAGGCCTACGCCTACCAGGAGAAGCACCCGATGATCGGGCTGCGCTCCGTCGGGGAGTGGACCCTCGTCGTCGAGGACAGCGGTGACCAGGGGGTTCGCCCCGAAGTGCTGCGCCGGGCGGCACGTCCTGAAGCCGTCTCCTGCTACTGGGACGAAGACGTGCGCACGCGGTTCGTGCACGCCGTCGACGGCGTGATCCAGACGTCCTTCGAAGCCGTGCTGCCCGAATACCGCGAAGGTGCCTTCCCGGACGCCCTGGAGGAGCACCGCGAACGACTTCCCTGGTCGCAGGCGGCGCCGGTGCCGCTGATGCTGGCCTTGGCCGGGCGGGTCACCGGGGAAGCACCCACCGAGGAATGGCTCGGCGGGGAGTTCCGCACCTACCCGGTCGCGCCGTGGCCGGACGACCTCGTCTCGATGCCGCTGGGCGACCTCGACGGCTATCCCGCGGAGATGCTGACCGCGCTGCGGGCCGCCGGTGAGCACGACCAGCGGCGCGTGCTGCGGTCCCTCGCCCGCTACGTCGCCACCACCGCCGACTGCATGGACCTGCCCGTCGTGCAGCGCATCCTCGCCGGGGTCCGCCCCGAGTGCGCCGAAGTCGACCAGACGCTGCGCGAACTGGTGTGGAACGGGATCTGGGAGCGGCCCGCGCTGGTCAGCCGCAACCGGCTGCACGCGATGCAGGTGCTGCGGCAGGTCATGCACGAGGATTCCCGCCGCGCCCTGTCCGGTGTCCTCACCGGCGTCACCGGTGTGCGCGGTGCCGAACCGGCGGCGATCACCGCGATCGTCCGCGACGAGCTGCCGGGCTGAAATTCCTCGTCCTGCCACGGCGGGCTCCGGCGGGCGGCACAATAGTTCCCATGTTCAGGTTCCTGCGCCGCCGCGACGCCGAAGTGCCCGCCGAACCGGTCGACGTCCCCGCCGAGGCCGCGGAGCGCGCGACGACGTTCTGGCAGTGGTGGGACGACAACCTCCCCGAGATCGCCTCCGCGCTCGGTGACAACGAGCCGCAGCGCATCGAGAACCTCGTCGCCGAGGCCGTCGCCGGCGTCCACCCGGACCTGACCTTCAGCATCGAGCACGGCGAGGACGCCGCCTACGCGCTGGTCATCAGCAGCCAGGCCGACCCGGAGCTGCGGCCCTACACCGATGCGTGGATGGCCGCCGCGCCTGCCGCCGACACGCTGTGGGAGTACCACGACTCGGTTCCGGCCGTGCCCGATCCCACCGAGGTCACGGTGAACCTGCGCGGCGAGAAGTACCCGCTCGACCAGGTCCGGATCGCAGCGCAGGTCGACGAGGACGAGGGGCTGGTCGACGTCGCCGTGTACCACCCGGGTTTCCACGCGCTCGACGACAACGCGCGCCGGGCCCTGACCTTCCTGCCGCTGGACGCCACCCTCGGTGAGCGGCTCGCCGCCGACCGGCTGGGGCGCGTCGAAACCGCCGAGGCCGAACCCGAAGGCACCATCGGTTTGCTCGAACTGCGCGAGCTCGTGCGCGAGTTGGACCGCAACGCGCAGTGAGCCGCTGCGTGCCGGTGTCGGGGTCGCTCGTTAGTCTCGGGGCGTGACCAGCAAGGACGTTCACGAGCTCAATCCCAGCGAGGACGCCGAGGGCGTGCCCGCCGACCCCGCCGCCGCGAGCGCGGCCGAAGGCGTCGAGGACGTGCCGCCCGACGTGCGCGAACAGTACGCGGAGCTCGCCGAGGAGGTGCGCGGCCACCAGTTCCGCTACTACGTGCTGGACTCGCCCACGATCTCCGACGGCGAGTTCGACGAGCTGTTCACCCGGCTCCAGCGGATGGAGTCCGAGCATCCCGCGCTGCAGGCTCCCGACTCGCCCACGCAGGTGGTCGGCGGCACCTTCTCCACCGCGTTCACGCCGGTCGCGCACCTGGAGCGCATGCTCAGCCTCGACAACGCCTTCGACTCCGAGGAGCTGGCGGCGTGGGTCGAGCGCGTGGAGCGCGAGGTCGGCAGCGGGGCCCACTACCTCTGCGAGCTCAAGATCGACGGGCTCGCCGTCAACCTGCTCTACCGCGACGGCCACCTGGAGCGGGCGCTGACCCGCGGTGACGGCCGCACCGGCGAGGACGTCACGCTCAACGTGCGCACCATGGGCGACGTGCCCGAGCAGCTCACCGGCACCGACGAGTACCCGGTTCCGGGCCTGGTGGAGGTGCGCGGCGAGATCTTCTTCCGCGTCGACGAGTTCGCCGAGCTCAACGCCAAGCTGGTCGACGCGGGCAAGGAGCCGTTCGCCAACCCGCGCAACGCCGCCGCCGGATCGCTGCGCCAGAAGGACCCGCGGGTGAGCCGATCCCGGCCGCTGCGGCTGATCTGCCACGGACTGGGCAGGCGGGAGGGTTTCGAGCCGGAGCGCCAGTCGGAGTCCTACGCGGCGCTCAAGGCGTGGGGTCTGCCGGTGTCGCGGCACACGGTGGTGCTGTCCGCTGTGGATGAAGTGCTCGGGCACATCCAGCACTGGGGCAAGAACCGCGACTCCGCCGAGCACGAGATCGACGGCGTGGTCATCAAGGTCGACGAGGTCCCGCTGCAGCGCAGGCTCGGCGCCACCTCGCGCGCGCCGCGCTGGGCGATCGCCTACAAGTACCCGCCGGAGCAGGCCACCACCAAGCTGCTGAACATCGAGGTCAACGTGGGCCGCACCGGCAGGGTCACGCCGTTCGCGGTGATGGAGCCGGTCAAGGTCGCCGGTTCGACGGTGTCGATGGCGACCCTGCACAACGCCGACGAGGTGCGCCGCAAGGGCGTGTTCATCGGGGACCGCGTGGTCATCCGCAAGGCCGGTGACGTGATCCCCGAGGTCCTCGGTCCGGTCGCCGACGTGCGCACGGGTGACGAGCGCGAGTTCGTCATGCCGGAGGCGTGCCCGGAGTGCGGTGCGCGGCTGGCGCAGCAGAAGGAGGGCGACGTCGACCTGCGCTGCCCGAACGCCCAGGGCTGTCCGGGTCAGCAGCGGGAGCGGTTGTTCTACCTGGCCAGCCGCAAGGTCCTCGACATCGACGCGCTGGGGTACGAGGGCGCCTCCGCGCTGCTCAACGCGGGTGTGCTCGGCGACGAGGGCGACCTGTTCGACCTCGACGAGGCGAAGCTGCTCAAAACGCCGCTGTACACGACGAAGGAGGGCAACCTCTCGGCCAACGGCGCCAAGCTGCTGGCGAACCTGGAGGAGGCCAAGCGGAAACCGCTGTGGCGGGTCCTGGTGGGGCTGTCGATCCGGCACGTCGGGCCGACCGCGGGGCAGGCGTTGGCGCGGGAGTTCGTGACGCTGGAGCGGATCGAGCAGGCCTCCGAGGAGGAGCTGGCCAACACCGACGGCGTCGGGCCGACGATCGCCAGGGCCGTGCGCGAGTGGTTCGCCGTGGAGTGGCACCGCGAGATCGTGCGCAAGTGGCGCGAGGCCGGGGTGCGGATGGCCGATGAGCGCGACGAGTCGATCCCGCGGACGCTGGAAGGCATGTCGATCGTGGTCACCGGGACGTTGCAGCAGTACTCCCGGGACGAGGCCAAGGAATCGATCATGGCCCGCGGCGGCCGGGCGGCCGGTTCGGTGTCGAAGAAGACCGCGTTCGTCGTGGTCGGCGACTCGCCGGGCTCGAAGTACGACAAGGCCATGCAGCTGAAGGTCCCGGTGCTCGACGAGGACGGTTTCACCGTGCTGCTGCAGCAGGGGCCGGAAGCGGCCACCGAGCGGGCGCTGCCCCCGGAGGAGTGAGAGAACCGCTGGGGCGGGGTGGCAGGATCGCTGCCATGGCAACGATTCGAGCCGCCCTGCCGGCGGAGTACGAGGTCGTGGGGGAGATCGCGGCCAAGGCCTACGCGGATGCGGGCAACGCCCCCGACTACTACCTGTCCGTGCTGCGCGACGCCGCCGACCGCGCGGCCAACGCCGAACTGCTCGTCGCCCTCCACGACGGACGCCCCGTCGGCACGGTGACGGTGGTCCGTCCTGGTGATCCCTACGCCGAGATCTGCCGGCCGGGGGAGATGGAGTTCCGGATGCTGGCGGTCGACCCGGAGTCGGGTTGCCGCAGCATCGGCCGGGAGCTGGTCGAGGCGGTCCTGGACCGGGCTCGGGCCGAGGGCGTGGGTCGCGTCGTGCTGTGCGTGTCGGAGACGGCGCACCGGCCGCGGCGGCTGTACGAGCGAATGGGGTTCCAGCGGACGCCCGAGCGCGACTGGAGCCCCACCGACGACATCCGCCTCCTCGCCCACGGCCTCCACCTCTGACCACCTCCGGCGCGGCGGGGCGTCGGTGAGGTGCGCGCCAGAGGGGCCCGGGGATCAGCCGTCGAGGACGACCGAGACGATGCCCGCGAGGTGGGCGAGGCGAGCGAGTTCCGCTGCGCGGAACATCGGGCCGCCGGGGCGTCCCGCGAGCAGGACGCGGTCGGGCTTGCCGATGGGGGTGGCGGCCAGCTCGGTGCCCAGCTCCTGCCAGGTCTCCGGCACCCAGGTCTCGTCGCCGTCGAGGATCGTGGCGCGCGGCAGCGGCAGCCACGGCAGCTCCAGGTAGCCCTCCTGCGGCGCGGAGGTGCTGGCGGCCAGCTGCTCGGCGCCGCCGGAGCGGTGGCCGAACACGATCGCCCAACCCGATCGGATGATCTTCGGGACGCCTTCGGCGAAGATCTGCAGCCCGCGCGCCGGCTCGGCCGCGATCTCCTCGACCAGCTCCAGCTCGCGGTGGGTGTCCAGCACGCCCGCGTAGGGGCGGACGGCGTCGACCTCGACGCCGTCGATGGACTCGGCGGCGGTGATCAGCACGTCCGGTGGGCGCCCGGAGGGCAGCTCCACCACGAGGTCGTCGATGGCCACGCCGCCGATGCGTTCGACGACGTCGACGCTGAGGATGTCGGCACCGATCTCGCCGAGCGCGCTCGCCACCGACCCGAGGTTGCCGGGTCGATCCGGTATCTGCACCCGGATGAGGAAGGACACCGGACTCAACGCCTCCAGTTTCATGCACGACACCTCGCCGGCCGCGCGTTTTCCTCCGCCTGCTCGTCCGCTTGCGCGGCCGCTCGTGCGAGGAACACCGCGGGGAAATTGTGTCAGACGCGGCGTAGTCATCTTGCTACAGCACTCCACGGAGTAGAACGACCAGGCCATTCGCGAAAGTTCCCGGGCGCGCCTCGCCAGGCACGACCCCTGCCAGGTCTGGCAGCGTGGTCGCCATAGACTGGGATGTACTCGTAAACCGGACATGACCAGGGAGCCTTCGCAGTGTCCAAGATCTCCCGCGACGAGGTCGCACACCTCGCCGGCCTGGCGCGGCTGGCCGTCACCGAGGCCGAGCTCGACACCTTCGCAGGCCAGCTCGACCAGATCCTCGATGCGGTGGCGAAGGTGGGGCAGGTCGCTGCGGACGACATCCCACCCACGTCGCACGCCGTGCCGGTGACCAACGTTTTCCGCGAGGACGAGGTCCGCCCGGGCCTGACGCGCGAGCAGGCGCTCGCAGCGGCGCCCGCGGCCGAAGAGGACCGCTTCCGCGTTCCGCGCATTCTGACTGAGGAGGCCTGATGAGCCTGACCGGGCTGACCGCGTCCGAGCTGGCCGCCAAGCTGGCGGCAGGTGAGGTCACGTCGGTCGAGGTGACCCAGGCGCACCTGGACCGCATCGCCGCCGTGGACCCGCTGGTGCACGCGTTCCTGCACGTCGACGCCGACGGCGCGCTCGCCGCGGCCCGCAAGGCCGACGAGGACCGGGCCGCCGGCAAGGCCGCTTCGCCGCTGGCCGGTGTGCCGCTGGCGCTCAAGGACGTGCTGACCACCACCGACATGCCCACCACCGTCGGGTCGAAGATGCTCGAGGGCTGGATGGCGCCCTACGACGCGACCGTGACGCGCAGGCTGCGCGAGGCCGGTGTGGTCGTGCTGGGCAAGACCAACATGGACGAGTTCGCGATGGGCTCCTCCACCGAGAACTCCGCCTACGGTCCGACCCGGAACCCGTGGGACACCGACCGCATCCCGGGCGGCTCCGGCGGCGGTTCGTCGGCGGCGCTGGCCGCGTTCGAGGCACCGCTGGCCATCGGCACCGACACCGGCGGTTCCATCCGCCAGCCGGGCGCGGTGACCGGCACCGTCGGTGTGAAGCCCACCTACGGCGGCGTGTCCCGCTACGGCCTGGTGGCGTTCTCCTCGTCGCTGGACCAGCCGGGCCCGTGCGCGCGGACCGTGCTGGACGCGGCGCTGCTGCACGAGGTCATCGCCGGGCACGACCCGATGGACTCCACCTCGATCGACCAGCCGGTGCCGCAGGTGGTCGAGGCCGCCAAGCAGGGGGCCAACGGCGACCTGACCGGTGTGAAGGTCGGTGTGGTCCGCGAGTTCTCCGGTGACGGCTACCAGCCGGGCGTGCAGCGCGCCTTCGACGCCGCGGTCGCGCAGCTGTCGAAGCTGGGTGCCGAGGTCGTCGAGGTCTCGTGCCCGCACTTCGACTACGCGCTGGGCGCCTACTACCTGATCGCGCCGAGCGAGTGCTCGTCGAACCTGGCCCGCTTCGACTCGATGCGCTACGGCCTGCGCGTCGGCGACGACGGTGAGAACAGCGCCGAGCAGGTCATGTCGATGACCCGCGAGGCCGGTTTCGGCCCCGAGGTCAAGCGGCGCATCATGCTCGGCACCTACGCGCTGTCCTCGGGCTACTACGACGCCTACTACGGCCAGGCGCAGAAGGTGCGGACGCTGATCACCCGCGACTTCACCGCCGCGTTCGAGCAGGTCGACGTGCTGGTCTCGCCGACCACCCCGACGACGGCGTTCAAGATCGGGGAGCGGGTCGACGACCCGATGGCGATGTACCTCGCCGACCTGTGCACGATCCCGTCCAACCTGGCGGGCAACGCGTCCATGAGCATTCCCTGCGGACTGTCCGATGAGGACGGTCTGCCGGTGGGTCTGCAGATCATGGCGCCCGCGATGGCCGACGACCGGCTCTACCGGGTCGGTGCGGCCTACGAGGTCGCCCGCGACGAGGCCGAGGGCGGTCCGCTGATCAACCGAGTGCCCGAGCTGGGAGCGGCCGTATGAGCCGCTCCCACGCCACCGATGCAGGAGGTCGCAAAGTGAACCCGAAGTTGAAGGCAGCGTTCCAGCTCGCTTCCGTGCTCTCGGCGGCCTTCGGGCTGAAGGCGAGCTACAAGGCCGCCCGCGAGAAGAACGACAAGCTCGAACTGGCCGACGTCATCATCACCACGCTCGGCCTGATCACCGGTACCGCGCTGGCGGTGCGCGCACTGCGCAAGGGGAGTGACGAGGAGTGACCGCGGTCGCCGAGATCATGGACTACGACGAGGTGCTGGCCCGGTTCGACCCGGTGCTGGGCCTCGAGGTCCACGTCGAGCTCTCCACCAAGACCAAGATGTTCTGCGGCTGCGCCAACGCGTTCGGCGCCGAGCCCAACACCCAGGTCTGCCCGGTGTGCCTGGGCCTGCCGGGTGCGCTGCCCGCGGTCAACGGCAAGGCCGTCGAGGCCGCGATCCGGATCGGTCTGGCGCTCAACTGCCAGGTCGCGGAGTGGTGCCGGTTCGCCCGGAAGAACTACTTCTACCCGGACATGCCGAAGAACTTCCAGACCTCGCAGTACGACGAGCCGATCGTCTTCGACGGTCACCTCGACGTGGTGCTCGACGACGGCGAGACGTTCCGCGTCGACATCGAGCGGGCGCACATGGAGGAGGACACCGGCAAGTCGCTGCACATGGGCGGTGCCACCGGTCGCATCCACGGCGCCGACTACTCGCTGCTGGACTACAACCGGGCCGGCGTGCCGCTGATCGAGATCGTCACCAAGCCGATCACCGGTGCCGGTGAGCGCGCCCCCGAGGTCGCCCGCGCCTACGTGACCGCGCTGCGCGACCTGCTGCGCGCGCTGAACGTCTCCGACGTGCGGATGGACCAGGGTTCGCTGCGCTGCGACGCGAACGTGTCGCTGATGCCCAAGGGCGCCGACGAGTTCGGCACGCGCACCGAGACCAAGAACGTCAACTCGCTGCGCAGCGTAGAGCGCGCGGTGCGCTTCGAGATGCAGCGGCACGCGGCGGTGCTGACCTCCGGCGGGTCGATCCGGCAGGAGACCCGGCACTTCGACGAGTCCACCGGGTCCACCTCGGCGGGCCGGCCCAAGGAGACGCAGGAGGACTACCGGTACTTCCCGGAGCCCGACCTGGTGCCGATCGCGCCGTCGCGCGAGTGGGTCGAGGAGCTGTCCAAGACCCTGCCGGAGCTGCCGTGGGAGCGCCGTCGGCGCGCCAAGGAGGAGTGGGGCCTGTCCGACGAGGAGCTCCGGGACCTCGTCAACGCCGGTGCCCTGGAGCTCATTGCCGAGACGGTCGAGGCCGGTGCGGCTCCGGGCGACGCCCGCTCCTGGTGGGTCGCCTACCTGTCGCAGCAGGCCAACGCGCGCGGCGTCGAGCTGGCCGACCTGGACATCACGCCGAAGCAGGTCGCGCGCGTCGCGGCGCTGGTCGGCGAGGGCAAGCTGACCAACAAGCTGGCCCGCCAGGTCGTCGACGGAGTGCTCGACGGCGAGGGTGAGCCGGACGAGGTCGTCGCTGCTCGCGGTCTGGAGGTCGTCTCCGACGACTCCGAGCTGCAGAAGGCGGTCGACGAGGCGCTGGCGGCGCAGCCGGACATCGCGGAGAAGATCCGCGGCGGCAAGGTCCAGGCTGCCGGGGCCGTGGTCGGTTCGGTCATGAAGGCCACCAAGGGCCAGGCCGACGCCAAGCGGGTCCGCGAACTCGTCCTCAAGGCCTGCGGCCAGTAATCACGCACACCGAGAACGCCCCCGGCCGCGCGGTCGGGGGCGTTCTCCTGTCAGCGGATGGTGGCGATGTAGCCGTCCGGGCGGATGAGGACCGTGGTTCCCGGGGTGACGTCGTAGGTCTCGTAGGCGTCGACGTCGGTGAGGGAACCTTCCTCGCATCCTCGGGTCATGCGAAGGGGACGGATGTGCGCTTCGGTGGCGGGAACTTCCGCGTCGAAGGCCAGCAACGTCCAGCGGGTGCCTCGGAGCAGGTCGAAGAGGTTCACCTGGTCGCCTTCGGGGGTGCGGAGAAGGGAACCCGGAGCCCGGTCTCCTGCCCGGACGCGGCCGGGGTCGGTGCGGTGGTCGGTGGTGAGGGGACCGTGGCGGTAGCCGACGCCGAGCTGGGTGGTCTCCGGCCGCGCCGCAGCGCGTCGGGGCTTCCCCTGAGGGTCTTGCCGAGCAGGTCGGTGCTGATGCCGAGCACGCCCGCCGCGACGGGGCGGCGTTCGGCGTCGTAGCTGTCGAGCAGTTCGGGCGAGCCGTCGGCGAGCTTCCAGCCGAGGTTGTAGGCGTCCTGGACGCTCGTGTTCAGCCCTTGGCCGCCGGTCGGCGGGTGCACGTGCGCGGCGTCGCCGGCCAGGAACACCCGGCCTGAGCGGAAGGTCTCGGCCACCCGGGAGTTCGGCCGCCACACCGTCGCCCAGGTCAGCTCCCGGATCGTGACGTGCGCTGCGCCGACGTCGTCCAGCAGCCCTTGCACGTAGTCGGCGTCGGCCCTGATGTCGTGTGTGGAGGGCGGCCTCGCCGCGCACTGCAGCACATCGGTTCCCGCGAGCGGGGTGACGCTGACGCCGCATCCGGGTTCGGTGGCCGAGGCGAACCAGTGGGCGAGCTCGGGGTGGTCGAGGCCGGTGACGCGAGCGTCGAAGAGGACCATCTTCGCGTCCTCGTCGGTGTCGCCGAGGAAGTCGACGCCGAGTTCCCCGCGGACCGTGCTGCGGCCGCCGTCGGTGCCGACCAGGTACTCGGCTCGGATGTCTCCGCTGGTCAGCGAGGCTGTGACGCCGTCGTCGTCCTGGTGCAGGCGCAGCAGGGCCGTGCCGCGTTCGACCTTCACGCCGAGTTCGGCGAGGCGGTCGCGGAGGATCTCCTCGGTGCGCCACTGGGGAACCATCCACCCGTTGGGATGCGGCACCTGAGGGGTCGGTTCGACCCGTTCCGCCATGCGCCGTTCGCCGGTGGGCTCGCCGCCGGAGTAGGTGCGGAACGAGGGCGGGAACATTCCTGCCGCCAGCACCTCGTCGAGGACGCCGAGGTCGTCGAAGACCTCCAGGGTGCGCGGTTGGAGCCCATCACCTCGGGAGCCGGGCAGCGGCTGCTCGCTCACGTCGATGATCCGGCACGGAACGTCCCGCCTGGCCAGTTCGATGCCCAGCGTCAGTCCGGCGGGGCCTGCTCCGACGATCAGCACTCGGGTGTCCATCGCGCCTCCCTGGGTGAATTGTGATTCAGTGAATAGTGGTTCAGTGAACCGGTTGATAGGTTCCCCCGTCCAGGGGCGAAGGGGGAGCGACGATGCCGGGAACCACCCGCAAGGCGCGGGCGGCCGAGACCGAGGCCGCGCTCAAGGCCGCCGCGGTGCGGGTCTTCGGCAGGCAGGGGTACCTCAACCTCAAGATCACCGACATCACCGCCGAAGCCGGCCGATCGGCGGGGTCGTTCTACAACCACTTCACGAGCAAGGAAGAGCTCCTCGAAGCGCTGCTCGCCGACCTGCTGGAGGCCGGTGACTCGGCAGTGCTCTCCGATGAGCGGCACTCATCGGACTTCGGCGAACGCGACGCCATCCGCTGGCACGTCGCCGGGTTCTGGGACTTCTTCCGCGCCCACCGGGTCGTGCTCATCGCGCTGCGCCAAGCGGCGCTGGTCGACCAGCGCTTCGCCGACCGCGCCGCCGAAATCCTCGAACCGGACGTGCACCACCTCGCGGGCCACCTGGCCCACACCGAACGGCCGGAAGCGACCGCGATCGCCATCACCGGGCTCTGCCAGCAGTTCGCCTACGCCAAGCTCGTCGAGGAGCAGCCGATGCTGGCCGCGCTCACCGACGAGGACGTGATCGACATGCTCACCGGCCTGATCGACCGCGGAATCAACGGCTGAGAGCGCGACAACGGGCGCACGCCCGAGAGGTGGCTCCTAGGTTCTGTCCTGTAAGTCATCGGAGCCAGAGGATGATGGCGGCGATGGTGAGTTCGGCCTGGTAGTAGGCGGCGCGTTTGGCGTAGCGGGTGGCCAGGTCGCGGAATTGTTTGAGTCGGTTGAA